>NZ_JBSGUP010000446.1:0-6815 GCF_053607985.1 Streptomyces sp. NPDC055078 | reverse complement strand
CTCGATATCCGTCAGGCCGCCGGGCGGCGCCAGGCGGGTTCCGTGGAGGCGATCCAGCGGCGCAGCCTGCGGGCGACATGGATGGCGTCCGTGCCGACGCCGTGGATCCCGCCGGAGAGCAGAGACCGCTGGCCTTCGAGGCCGACGAAGGCCAGCCCGGGGTGGACCGTGGACAGGCCCGACCGCTGCCGGGGCACACCCCGGCGGTCGAGCGCGCCGATCGGCCGCAGGTACTCCACCGCCGGGCGGTAGCCGGTGGCGAGGAGGACGGTGTCGACGTGCTCGGTGCTCCCGTCGGCCCAGCGGATGTCGGTGCCGTCGGCGGCCGTGAACAGTTCACGGTGGTCCAGGACACCGCTGTCCAGGGCCTTGCGGTACCTGTCGTCGTTGTCGACGATCACCGCGGTCTCGTGCCCCAGCGGTATCAGGGCACCGACCGGTAACAGCAGTCCGGTTTCGAGGGCCTTCCAGCCGGCCCGGCTGCTGGGCGGCCGGAGTTTCGTGTATCTGATCGGCCGTCGGCTGGCCAGGGTGACCTGGGCTTCCCCGGCCAGTTCATGGGCGATCTGCATCGCCGAGTTGGCCCCGCCGACCACGATGACCCGCTGTCCCGCGAACGGTTCGGGCGACCGGTAATCGGCGGAGTGCAGCACCTTTCCGGTGTATGCGGCGAGGCCGGGTATCTCCGGGCGGTTCGGATTGCCGAAGGTGCCGGTGGCGGCCACGACGACCGGGGCGTGCAGCACCTCGCCGGTCTCCGTCGTCACCGCGTAGCCGTCGGCTGTGGTGTGGACGGTGGTGACCCGGGTGCCCGTACGGATCTCGCAGTCGAGCCGGGCGGCGTACGCCAGGAGATAGGCCACCATCTCGTCGCGGTGGGGGAGGTGGTCGGCCCGGGCGGGGAACGGCATCCCGGGCAGGCACGACAGCCGGGCGGGGGTGAAGATGGTCAGGCTGTCGTAGTAGTGCGGCCAGGATCCGGCCGGCGCGGTGCCGGCTTCGAGCACGATCGGTCTGAATCCCTGGTTCCGTAGGGTGTAGGCGGCCCCGAGTCCGTACTGTCCGCCGCCGATGACGATTGCCGTGTCCATGGTCCTCCGCTCCTTGGTACCGGGCCAACGGCCGGGCGGCCGCTCGGACGGGTCCGTCATGGTCCCGGTCCCGTCCGCCGTTCCGCCGTGGTCCCGCCGGTTTTCGCTGTCGTTCCGGTGTCGCTGCGGTGAGGTTGCGGTGCCGTGACCCGGCGGCCGGTCCGGTCGCCGGGTGGCCGGGTCGCCCGGGCCGGGGCGGGCAGCCCGGCTTCGACGGCGGCCACCGCGGTGTCGACGAGGCCGGGGAGCGGGGTCTCACCCCCCAGCCGGTGCCAGAGCGCCATGCTGGCCTCCACCGCCCCCCCGACCACATGGAACACGAGTTCGGGGTACGGATCGTCGGGCGCCAGCCCGGTCCGGCGGGCCAGAGCCTCGACGGTGACGCGCTTCTCCTCGGTCATGTACCGGACGAGCCGGACGGCCAGCGCCGGATGCTCCGTCACCGCCGTGAGCCGGGTGAGCCATTCGTCGCGGTCGGTATCCCACCGGGCCAGATCGTCCCGCCAGGCGTGGGCCATGGCGTACGGCGGCGAGAGCCGGGCCGGAGCCGTGACGATCCGGTCCGGCAGGGTCGCCATCCGCTCCTCGTCGTCCGGGTACGCCACCAGCAGAGCGTCCTCCTTCACCGCGAAATAGTTGAAGAAGGTGCGCGCCGAAACCCCGGCCTCCGCGCTGATGTCCTCCACGGTCACGCGGTCGAGACCGTACTCGGTCACCAGCCGCAGGGCGGTGGTCACCAGCAGCCGGTGGGTCTGCCGCCGCTTGCGCTCCCGAAGGCCCGGGGTGTTGTCACCGGTCCGGCCTCGGGCTGGTCCTGCTGTCGTCACCGTTCCACCGTAAAGGCAAGAGTGCAGAATCTGCAAGATTTCAGGCTCTGCAATATTTGCCGCTGGGCAGTCACTGACCGCCATCCTTCAATCGGATCAGCGCGTCACCTCGTCCAGCGGTTCCAGGACGTGGCGGTACGTCCGGCCCGTGGCCCTGGTCATGCCCAGCTCACAGGCGCGGTTGGAGGAGGCATGGGCGGCGAAGTCGCGTGCGGTCACCTCCGAGGTCTCGGTGGCGGTGGCCGATGCGGTCAGCTCGGGGTGCGGGAGCCCGCGGTTCCCGGCGAAGGCGCGGCATCCCCGGTTGAGGGGTACGACGACCTCGGGCGACAGATACCGGGATCCCGGCCAGCACACCGTGGTCGCCGTCCAGCGGTGATGCCCGCGATCGCTGGGACGAGCAGGTGGGATGGAGGGCGATGGAGGCGATACGGCGCCGGAGAGGCAGGCGGTCGAGCAGCACGTCATGGGTGTAGCCGACCGAGTCCAGCACGCGCAGGCCGCGGTACGACGAGCCCTCGGCGGCGGCCTCTGGCATCGTCGACCCTCGGTGCATGACGAGGCGTCACCGACGACGGGCAGCGCTTCCCCGTCGCTCGCCTCCCCCAACGCGGGCAGGACCAGGCCCGTCATGACCTCGTATCCGTCCGTGAACCCCTTGGACTTCCACGGGGTGCCGCAGCACAGGCCCGCGAGCACGCCGGGGATCCGCGCCCCGATCCCCGCACGGGCCGCAAGGGCCCGGAAGGACGCGGACGCCGTCGCCCACGAGACGGCGCGCGCCCCGGGTCACCGTGGCGGTGGTCCGGGGAAGGCGTGCGGTGGCCGTGAGCCCGGTCCCGGCGAGCCGGGACGCCCCTTCCCAGAGGCGTGCCGCCGTCCGCCACGCGGCGCGCTGCCGCCGGAGCCTGCTCGGCGCGCAGCCGGCGCACGAGGTCCCCGGTGTCGATGCCCAGCGGGCAGGCGGTGGCGCACATACCATCGCACACGCTGCCATCCCCAAGTGCGTCGGCGGTGCGGGCGTCCCGGGCGCGGGAGACCGCGAGTACGAGTGCCTGGGAGACCGCTCCGCACAGTCCCACCCACAGGGCGAACCGGTAGTCCCACCCACGGAACCAGCTGTTCATGACTTTGCCCGCCCGGTATCCGTGCGTACGTGGTGTTCGTCAGCCGGGTGGTGGTGGGCGCGTCGGGCGCCGGGGCGGGCTTCGGGTTTGTCCTGGGCGGGGGGTGTCACGAGTGCCCGCTGACCAGCCACTCCCGAGGCACACGAAGATCTCTTCCCGAGCGGGCTGAGATCGTTTCCCGCCTCGCTGGTGGCCGGGCCCCGGCGATCCCGAAGGCCCGCCGGTCCCGCCACGTCGGCTCCACCCCGTTGGGGTGGCCCTTGCGTGACCTGGTGATACTGGACGCGGGTCTGCCGCGTCAGTCGGCTGCCGGCCCTGTGCGTGCCGACCAGTGTTTCAGGGAGTGCCCTTCATGTCTGTTGAGAACGCGGCCGGTGTCCAGCAGCGGCTCGCCGGATACCGCAGCCGCTTCGACGCGTTGTTCGCGGACTACTTCGACACGCTCGCCCGGCAGCCGCTCACCCGGGGTCCGTTCTCGGCCGAGGCATTGGACCTGGTACGGGACATGTCGCTGCGCGGGGGAAAGCGACTGCGGGTGGCACTGCTGTACGAGGCGGCGCGACTGGTCACTCCCGATCCCGTGCCCGCTCTGGACGAGGCCGCGCTCAGTATCGAGTTGCTCCAGACGCACGGACTCATCCACGACGACATCGTCGATGACTCCCCGATGCGCCGCGGTGCGCCGTCGGTGTACTACGCCTACCGGGAGCGGTTCCCCAGCCACCCGCAGACGGCGCTGGGCCTTGCCGTCCTGGCCGGGGATCTGGCCGCCTTCCTGTCCATGCAGGTGCTGCTGAACGCGCCTGTTCCCCGGGATGTGCGGCAGGCGATGGCCGCCGTTCAGGCAACGACGGGGGTGGACACGGTCATCGGACAGTTCCTCGACCTGGAGCGTGACTTCGGTCCCGTGCCCGACCGGGAACAGCTGGACCTGGTGTCCGACTACAAGAGCGCCCGGTACTCGGTGCTGGCCCCCTTGCAGCTGGGCCTGCTCGCGGCGGGCGATGACCCGGCCGGCCACCATGAGGAACTGGCTCGGTACGCACGGCTGGTCGGGGTGAGCGGGCAGATGCGCGACGACTATCTCGACTTGTTCGCCGATACCGGAACGACAGGCAAACCGGCCGGTGCGGACTTGCGCGCGGGCCGCCTGAGCTACGCGGTATGCGCCCTCCTGGCAGCGACGAGCGGCCAGGACCGGGAGGCGGTGGAGGCCGCGCTCTCCGATCCCGTCTGTTCTCCGGAGACCGTCCAGCGTGTCCAGGAGATCGCCCGGCACCACAGCGTCGGCGAACGACTGCGCGGCGACATCCGCCGCACCGCCGAGTCGGCGTCCGCGCTCGCAGCCGCTTGGCGGCCGCGCTGGCGCGACGAGGCCGTCGCGTTCTTTGAGCAGTTGCCGCTGTGGGGCGCGCAGCGCGCCCTGTGACGCTCCGGTGGGTCCGCGTCAGGTGAGTGGGGCCTCCCTGGCCGCCATCGCGGGTTTCGGTTTCACGCGTGTCGGTGAGCAGTGGGACGAGCGCGACGGGCTTGGGATCGTCTTCGAGATCCCGGCAGACGCGAGGCAAGCCGGGCAGTTCCACGGCTTCGGCGGATGTGGTGATCGACCCAGTCGGGCCGGGCCGTGACATGAGAAGGGGCGGACGGGTGGGGCGAGTTGTGACCGGGCTGGGCTCGCACGGCCATTTCCATTCTGCCCTGTCCGGCGTCTCACGCGCACATGTCGGCGAGCTGTTCGCCGAGTTCGCCCAGTGCGGGGGAGGCGCGCGGCAGTCAGCGCCTCCGCGAGGTCCGGGGCGGGGATCGTGTGCGGGCGGAGGGGGCCGGCAGGAAGCCCCGGCCGGTCTTCCTCGATCGGCCGCGGCAGCCCGGGAAGTCAGCCAGGGTCCAGCGGGCCCCGGTGACGGGCCCGGCTGCATGACGCGCGGCGCTTGAGATCGAGGCGGGTGTGCCGTTTCGTGGACACAATTTTCCTATGTGGTGCATTACGCGGGTACCGCAGCATGCAGAATGAGCCAGGCGGAAGATGCGCGCAGAGTGCCGGACGCGGATGGGGGAGGTCGGGATGCCAAGGCCGCGGTCGGGCCCGAGCGTGCTCCACATGGTGCTGGCCACCCGTCTCCAGCAACGACGGGTCGGCGCCGGAGTGTCCCAGACCGAGGCTGCCGAGGCGCTCGGCGCGCATCCCGCGACGGTCCGGCGCATCGAGCTCGGGGCAGCCTCGCTGGACGCCGCCCAGGTCCGCACACTGCTGGAGCGCTACGGCGCCGGGCCGGCGGAGGTCGCCGAGTTCGTGGGGCAGCTGGCGGAGGCGAACGCGCCGAGCTGGTGGCATCCCTGGCGCGGTGTCCTCGACGAGTGGCAGCAGCAGCTGATGAGCGTGGAATCCGCCTCCAGCCTCATCCGGACCTGGCACCCCTCCCTCGTGCCCGAACTGCTGCGGACCTCCGCCTACGCGGAGGCGGCCGACCGGATGCTGCGGCCCGACGCGCCCGCGTCGGACCGGCGGCGGCGGGCGGAGTTCCTGGCCCAGCGGCAGGCCCACATCACCTCGCGGCAGACGCGGATCTGGGCACTGATGCCGGAGGCCGCGTTGCACACCCGCGCCGGTTCCCATGAGGTCATGGAGGAGCAACTGGAGGCGCTGCGGGCGGTGGTCGGCCCGCCACGGCGGCTCCACACCCTGCAGATCTCGCCCCTCGCCGGCCGGGTCCACCCGCTGACCGGTACGGCGCCGCTGACGTTCTACCGAGTCGATGTGCCGGAGATTCCGGATCACGTTGTTCAGGACAGCCTGGTCGGTCCGCCCGGCGTCTGGAGCGACATCGCCACCGTGACCGCCTATCGCACGCTGCTGGACCGGGCGTGCGCCTACGCCCCTCGCTCCGGAACTCCGCTGCCCGTTCCCAAGGAGGACACCTTATGAAGGACCCGCAGGACCGTATCGACACCACTGTCGCTCACTCCGCCCGTGTCTGGAACTACTGGCTGGGCGGGAAGGACCACTACGCGGCCGACCAGATAGCCGGGGAAGCCTACGAGAAGACCTTCCCGCAGTCCCGCGCCTTCGCGCAGGAGTCCCGGCACTTCCTGCGCCGTATGATCGCCTATCTCGCCGGTGAGGCGGGCATCCGCCAGTTCCTCGACCTGGGCGCCGGGCTGCCGACCGTGAACAACACGCACGAGGTGGCCCAGCGCATCGCGCCCGACGCCCGTATCGTCTACATCGACCACGACCCCATCGTCGTGCGCCACGTCGATGCCCTGCTCACCAGCACCCCCGAGGGCGCCACGACCTACGTCGAGGCGGACATGCAGGACACGGAGAAAGTCCTCGCGGGTGCGGCACAGATGCTGGACTTCTCCCAGCCCGCGGCCCTGGTCTGCTGCGATGTCCTCGGGCATATCGTCGACTTCGACGAGGCCCTCGGCCTGATCGACCGGCTGGTGCGGCGGCTGCCCTCCGGCAGTTACCTGGCTCTCAGCCACTGCTGGGCCGACGGGCCCGAGCACGTCGCGGCGCAGGACGCCTACAACGCGACCGGCGCCATCCCCTACATTCTCCGCCCGCCCTCCCAGATCGCCCGCTTCTTCGAGGGTCTGGACCTCGTCGAGCCGGGGCTGGTGTCCTGGCCGAACTGGCGGCCGGACTCCACCACCGGCACCGCCACCATCCGCGCCGGCTGGGGAGCCATCGGCCGCAAGCCCTAGGGCCTCTCGTTTGGATCTTGCTGGGCTCGCGTGCCCTGGCACCGCGCTCCCCCTGGGCC
>NZ_JBSGUP010000445.1:0-6863 GCF_053607985.1 Streptomyces sp. NPDC055078 | reverse complement strand
CTCCTGGCGGGGCACGTTGTAATCGCACAGGTAGTAGTACATCTGCTGGCGCTCGGGGAAGCTCTTGTTGAGATTGGTCCAGCCGGCGGCCTTTCCGCGATCGTTGTAGATCACTCCCTGTCGGCCTCCCTCGCCATACCATTCGATGGCCACGGGTACGCCGTCGGCGTTGTCGTCCCGCAGCCAGAACCACTCTCCCTTGGGGTTGAAGCAGGCGGTCCCGTCCCAGTCGCTCAAACCGCAGCTTGCCGGGGGCGGGCTTCCAGCTGCGATGCCGGCGCGTTGGATCCCGTCCGCAGCGGCAGCGGGGGAAGCCACCAGACCTACGGCGAGCACGGCGCCGAATACTCCACCGCACAACAGTCGCGCAAGGCGCATCTCCACTCCTTCCATGAGCCGTCCGTGAACCGCGCCGCATCACCAGTGGCCAGCACGGCAGAGCCCACCCTCACATCCTCTCCAGACGCATCACATAGCCACGAACAGTCCCGGACAGTCCCGAACAGCCACGGACCGGCGTTGCTACATGCCTGGCGGCTGGAGACGCCCGGAGAGGACGGCGCAGCGGGCGCGGGGCTGACCGGGCGGTGGTGGAGGTTCCGGAGCCGGCCGACGGTGCATCCCCGCCACGCGGGGCCGGCTTCCGGGTGCAGGAGAGGACAAGGCACGCAGGACGGCCACGGTGACGGCCGATGTGCTGACCTCGTAGCGGACGAACGCGACCGATCCGACGGTGGCTTCCCGGCGATTCCGGTCGCCCTGCACTGCGACGGATCCGTATCCGTACGGGTCTCGTGCAACGGCGCCGATACGGAGCACCCGTTCCGTCGCGCCGCTGGGATCTCTCATCCCGCCGGACCCCGCAGGCGACCGGACACAGCGGTCGCACCCGAGCACTAGCTTGGTCTAGACCAAGCACGGTACGCTTCCGTCGCCACCCCCGGCCATCCCGTGGCCAGGGATCATGACTTGACATGCACACGCCTAACTGGATCTTCCTGCGGGCACGAACCCCCGCACCGGAGTCCCTACGAGCCCTCGTTCGGAGAGGAGCGGCCACGCGGACGCCGCCGCCGCGACCGCGTCAGCCACGGGTCTCCAGCAGCCACCCCGCCAACACATCGGCCCACCAGTCGCCACATCGAGATGAGGTCCCATGAACCGGCACAAAGCCACCGCCCGCACGGTCGCCGTGGCCCTGCTCGCCACCGGCCTCGCCGCCACCCCGGCAGCCGCCGCCCCCGCCGGCAGCGGGGCGAAAGCCCGACTGGGCGACACAGTCGATCGTCTTCACCGCCGCCGCAGGACAGGCCAACGACCTCCATGTGATCCCCATGGATCTCGGCGCCGGGGTCCGGCAGATCGGTTTCCGCGACGCGGTCCCGCTCGAACCCGGCGACCACTGTGCGTACCTCGAACCCGGGGACCACACCTTCGTCGTCTGCGAACTGCCCACCGGCAGCCCCCGGCCGGACAGGATCGACATCGCGCTCGGCGACCGCGACGACACGATCGTCACCAGCGACCCCGCGGTGGCCACCGTCCGCGGCGGCCCCGGGAACGACACACTGCACGCCCACACCGCACACACCGTACGGGGCGACGCGGGAGACGACATGGTCATGGGACGCGCGGTCCTGGACGGCGGCGACGGCAAGGACCATCTGATGGGCGACGACAGCGGCCAGCGGCTGTGGGGCGGCCGGGGCCACGACATGATCGAGGCGTACGGCGGTGCGGACATCGTGTACGCCGGCCCGGGCAACGACCACGCCATGGGCGGGGACGGCCACGACATCCTCCTCGGCGGCCCCGGCGACGACACACTGCACGGCGAGGGCGGCGACGACCTGGTCAGCGGCGGCCCCGGGAAGGACACCGTCGACGGCGGCCCGGGCCGCAACGTCGTCCTCCGGTAACCGCGCTCCCCGACCCCGGCGGCTCGGGGAGCCCTCACAGCCCACAGCCACCACGGACATCCACCCGCGAGGACCTGCATGCAGGAGCTGCCGAGCAGAATACCGGGCCCGGAAAGACGCTCGCCCGGGGTGGACCCGGCCGAGCGCAGCTCAAGCTTCACGTGATCACTCACGTCGGCGGGGCGGGGGAAGTCCATTGGTACGGCTTCCCCATCCGTGCTGGAGTGAGCGGATGAATCGCGAGGAAGTACTTGCCCTGTTCGACCGCCAACTGAGGCGCGGCGCACAGGCCGACAGCCCCGGAACCCGTGTCGAACGTGACGGCGACGTCGTGCGGCAGGTCGGCGCGGATCACGACTGGAACGGCGTTCTCTGGTCGGACCTCGACCAGACCACCGCGGATGTGGCGATCAGAGCCCAGGTACGGTACTTCGCCACGCTTGGGCGCGAGTTCGAATGGAAGGCATACGCCCACGACCGTCCCGGTGACCTCGGGAGGCGACTGGAGTCGGCCGGGTTCAGGCCCGAGCCGCAGGAGGCGGTCATGGTCGCACCGGTCCGGGACCTGCCCACAGACGCCACATTGCCCGAAGGCGTCCGCCTGCGTACGGTGACCGACCCCACCGGGGCAGACCTCGTGGCGGACGTCCACGAGCAGGCCTTCGGCACCAGCAGCGCCCGCCTGCGGCAGCGGCTGCTCGCCCGGCTCGCCCAGAACTCCGAAACCATCAGCCTGGTCGTCGCGATGGCCGGCGACCTGCCCGTGTGCGCGGCGCGGATGGAACTCAACCCAGGCACCGACTTCGCCGGTCTTTGGGGCGGCGGCACCGTGGCTGCCTGGCGGGGCCGGGGTATCTACCGTGCTCTGGTCGCCCACCGTGCCCGGATCGCCGCCGGCCTCGGCTACAGCTACCTTCAGGTCGACGCCACTGACCAGAGCCGCCCCATCCTGCAACGACTCGGGTTCACCGTTCTGAGCACCACAACTCCATACGTCTACGATCCCCACCGCGGGGCGTGACCCGACGACACGGCTGGCAGACGCGCCCGGCGACCTTCACAGCAGCACCGCACTGCCGGCGTCTGATCACAAGAGTCACCACCCGTCGCAACGTTCCGTTGAATCCGCCGGGGAGAGGCGGGCGGGGCGCCGTGCGGCTGAGCGGTCGGGCACGGTGCGGGGTCCGTGGGTCACCATGTCGCCGCCTGGGCCGCGGTGGCGAAGGTGACGGGCAGCAGAGCGAGTACGGCGGCCGTGGAGACACGCCTCAAGGAAGCGGTCATGCACAGGGATATCAGCGGCCCTGCCGTCACGGGGCCCGGAACGGCCGGATCACCACCTGTGGGAGTGTGGCGGTGATCATCGCAACATGACTGCGGCATCGCATGGTTGACCAGGCAGAGGCTGCTCCCGCACCCCCACCGCCCGGCCACAGGCGTTGTCAGAACTCGGTTCTGTCACAGATCTTGGGGAGCGAACGCGGAGAGTGACAGATGGCGCTTGAGCCAGGAATGGCGATCCTGGAGCTCGAACGCCGTGGGCTGACCGCTGTGGGGTCTCACAAGATCACGACAGTCCCAGGCGGAACCGGCCCCTCGCCCGCGTAGGTGTCCCCCAGTGGCGTCGACGTGGCGTCGCCCTCGGCGAGCGTCAGGCTGGGCCACGGTCCGGCGAGGACGGCGTCGTCCAGTGTGATGCCGAGGTGGTCCAGTACGAGGGCCACCACAGGTGCCATCCCGGCACCCTTGTCCTCGTGCGCGGCGAGTACCGCTTCCACCCGCTCCCACCAGGGGCCGAGCGGTTTGGACCGGGTGTGCTCCATGCCGGGCTCGAAGTACTCGACGCACTCGCCGTCACGCCAGTACTGGAAGATGTCCATTCCGTCGGTGGTTGCCACGGTGTACGCCTCAGTGCCCCGGGACAATTCTGCGAGCACTGCTTCCCCGAAGCCGATGCCGCCCTCCTCCTCAACGCAGAAGGCCCATTCACCGATCCTGCCGGACCGCAGCAGCGAGACCGCCCCGTCCCCGGACTCGCCCGGGACCAGGTCCGAGGCTGTGTCCCAGTCGAGCAGACGTGCCTGGTCCGGATCGGCCCCGTACCGGGTGAAGACCTCCCCGGGGCTCAGGCCGCGGGTAAAGGTGACGCACATCCAGGCCACCGCCCAACGGAGCGAATCCATGTCCGCGCCTGCCTTCATCTCGTGCCTCCGTCGTTCACTTTGGTACCGCGTGCCGGCCCGGCATGCCCCCGTGTTCCCGGCCATGCGCGTGACGCAACGGGGAGCCGGGCCCATGCTGCCCGATAGCCGCGGAGGCCATTGCAGCAGGATCGCCTTGCGGAGCAGTTCGAATCCGGCACGCCCGCAGAGCTGCCTCTTGATCTTCTTTATGCGGTTCACAGCGCCCCGACGCTGCCGGAGCTCCATTCCAGGGTGAGTCCGGCGGTCACGGCGTCGAGGTCTCGAAGCAGGTGGAGTGCAAAGTTGGTGAGGCCGGGCAGTTGGCCGGCGTCAACGGCGTCGATCCAGGTCGGAAGCGTGACACCGAGGCGGCAGGTGAGGATCTCGCCGAACTCGCGGACATGCCCAGCGGGCAGCATCCAGCTCCGGGCAGTGGGCCAGGACGTTCTTCAGATCGGCGCGGTCTTCCTCGCTCAGGGCAGATCCGCTGCTCCTCGGGAAGCAGACCGCTGAGACGAGCAGGGTCGGCCGTCGTGCTCACCAGGGCTTCAATGGCCAACTGGTACCGCGGACGGACCCGGCTGCCGGCCATCGCGTACGCGCGCACCACCGCCCGGTCGCCTTCGTCCGCGAAGGGCGCAGGGCGGAACGCGTGCTGGGGGTCGGTCGCTCCTCCTCCTTCCCCTGCTCAACGCGCGCAGCAGCGGCGGGCTCTCATCAGGTGCGCCCGTACCGTTCCGGCTTCCAGTTCCAGCAGCTTCGCGATCTCCGAGGGCCCGAATCCCTCGAAGGACAGGAGGAGCGGGCCGGCGTACGTGCGGTGGTGCAGGCGGGGTGGGCCGGACTGAGCGGCTGCGGTGACGACGTGCCGGCTGCCAGCGGCGACCTCCCGCACGACTGGCTGTTCCCCCGCACCGCCGCAGTCGTACACCACGCCGGGGCGGGTACCACCGGGGCCGGACTGCGGGCCGGGGTACCCGCCGTGCCGGTAGCCGTCATGGCCGACCGGCCGTTCTGGGCATCCCGGCTGCACCGGCTGGGAGTCGCCCCCCGGCCGCTGCCGTTCCACGACCTCACCGCCGAAGCCCTCGGCACCGCGATCACAGCCTGTCTGTCCGAGCCGGCCCACCGCCGCCGCGCGGCCGGACTCGCCCGCCGCACCGCCGCGGAGAACGGCGCCGCCGCGGTCCTCGCCCACGTCGGCTCACACGGCACCGGGTGAACCATCCGGTGCCGCATCGTCATCGGCATCGCGGCGCGCGGTGACAAGCGCGCGGTGACGAGCCCGCGCCTCCGGACGACGCGTCCTCGGGTCAGAAACCCGGTCCCACTTCCGTGCGGACGGCGAGTCCGGGCCGGTGGCTCTCCTCGTACGCCCGCAGCGTCCAGGTGCCGTTCGCGGAGCCCTTCGACGTCCGCGCCCGGCCCGCGGGCGAGGGCTGAACGCGGGCGGGACGCGGGCAGGACGCAGGCGGGGAGCGGACGGGGGGCGGGCCGGGTGCGGGCGGGTGCGGCCGGGTGCGGGCGGGTGGACTTTTTCGGACTCATCGATTCCACTTGCTTTCCTGTCGGTTCGCCGCGGGGCCTCTTTCGTCCGGCCGGACAAATGCTGCCCCGGATGTTTCATGCAACCCGACGAACGACATCAGGAGTTCGTGTCTCAATATCGTCGGGTGGCCAAGGACATGGAGAGCGGTACCGTGCGCAGTAGCGATGGATCCGAGAACGCGCGTGGGCCCGCGGACGGCAGCCGCGTGCTGACGATCCGCGATCTGTCGGTCGAGATCCGGCGCGGCGACCGGGTCGTCCACCCCGTCTCGGGCGTCGGTCTGGCGCTCGGCCGCGGCGAGACCCTGGGAATCGTCGGGGAGACCGGATCCGGCAAGTCCATGACCGGTCTGGCGATCATGGGCATGCTTCCGGCGGGCGGCCGGGTGACCGGCGGGTCGATCGACTTCGGCGGTACGGAACTCGTCGGGCTCCCGGCGGCGCGGTACCGGGCCCTCCGGGGCAACGACATCGCGATGGTGTTCCAGGACTCGATGACGGCGCTGAACCCCACCCGGCGCATCGGCGAACAGGTTGCCGAGCCAGCGCGGCTGCACGACGGCGCGTCGAAACGGGCCGCGCGCACGCGCGCCGCCGAGTTGCTCGCGCTGGTCGGGATACCGAGGCCGGCCGAGCGGATGGACGACTACCCGCACCAGCTCTCGGGCGGCATGCGGCAGCGCGTGATGATAGCCATGGCGCTGGTGTGCGAACCCCGGATCGTCATCGCCGACGAGCCGACCACCGCGCTCGACGTCTCCGTCCAGGCGGAGATCCTCGATCTCCTCGACGAACTCAGGTCCCGGCTGGGCATGTCGATGATCCTCATCACCCATGACATGGGGGTGATCGCCCGGCATGCCGACCGGGTGGGCGTGATGTACGCCGGGCGCGTGGCCGAGACCGGGCCGACACCCGCGCTCTTCGGCCGCACCCGGCACCGCTACACGCATGCGCTGCTGTCCTCGATCCCCTCGCTCACCCACGACCGGCGCGAGAAGCTCTTCAGCGTTCCCGGCGTGCCGCCGGACCTGGCCGTGCCGCAGACCGGCTGTCCCTTCGCGCCGCGCTGCGAGGCCGCGACGGACCGGTGCCGCGAGGAGCGGCCGGCGCTGTCGGGGGCGGACGGCGGTCACACCCACGCGTGCTGGCACCCGGTCGCCGGTCCGACGGTCCGGGACCGCCACCCACCGGCGGCCGTGCCACCGCCGGC
>NZ_JBSGUP010000444.1:0-6864 GCF_053607985.1 Streptomyces sp. NPDC055078 | reverse complement strand
GTGTCGAACCGTGTCGAACCGTACGGGCCACGGCAACGATCACCGCCGCTTCACCGTGGCCCCGGGCCGTCACCGAGGCCCCGGTCCGTCACCGTGGCCCCGGCCTGCTCCCGGGCCGGGGCCGGGGCCCTCACAGCTCCGCCAGCAGCTCCGCCTTCTTCGAGCTGAACTCGTCGTCCGTCACCAGACCCGCCTGGTGCAGCTCCCCGAGATGGCGTATCCGATCCGCGATGTCCGCCGGATCGCGCCGCCCCGCCCGCAGCGCCATCGCCGGTGCCGCACCCGACTTCTGTACGGACTCCAGCACCGCGGCGGCGAACGGCAGCGACTCGTGCACCGGCCCGTTCCGCAGTCCGAACACCACCGCCGCCGGATCCTGGTCCACCTTCGCGGGCCGGGCCGCGTCCTCCGCGCGCCGCAGCAACCGGAGGTAACCGTCGAGCGCCTCCGGGGTGCGCCACTCGACCCCGCTCAGCTCCGCCACCGCGAAGCTCTGGTCGCCCGCCTTCCACTTCTCGGACGAAGCGCCCGTCCACGACCAGCGGAAGTCGACATGCCTCCCGTCGAACGACGCCTTCCCGTCGTACGCCTTGAAGTTCAGCGGCGCGCTGGGGGCGGCCACGGCGTACCGGTAGGAGGGACGGTCCGCGTCGGCGGACAGCACCGCCCGCAGCTCGTCCGCGTAGTACTCGGCGAGAGTGCCCCGCTCGGCCGGGACCACCAGCCGGTAGGGATCGCTCACTTCCTTCAACTGCCCGGCGGCGGCCTCCATCAGTGGATCCGCGCCGGGCCGGGGTGCCGCGCGCAGCACCACCGTCCCCCGCTTGCCCGGGGAGACTGTCACCGATGCCAACGCCTCGTGGGGGATGCGGCGTTCGCGGAGCGCCTGGAACAGCTTCGGCGCGCGGTGTCCCCGTTCAAAGCGGATGAGCACAGAGTCGGACTCGAACTCCCAAGTGGCTTGAATTCCGGCCAGTACATCACCCATACGCATCATCGTAGGCGGCGGGCGCTCGCGCGTCGCCCCTCGGTCACGACCACGATGCGCCAAGTTCTACGCGCGTCAGGCCGCTGCTTCGCCGTAGATGTCACTGCGGCACAGGTCATCGTCGCCCGCGCAGCTCACTCCGTCGTACCGGCCCACGCCTATCTCGGCGAAGTTGGTGAGACTCTCCGTACCCGGCTCGAAATAGCCGCTGTGGCCGATAGCTCCCGCTGCCGACACCACCCGGGCCCCGAACTCGGGGTCCACCGGGTCCTCACCGTGACCCAGCCCGCCGACCTCCAGATGCGGTACGTCCCCGATCCAGTCGTCGCCGTCGCGCATCGCCCACACCCGGGCGCGGGAGCGCAGTTCACCGACGCTCTCCGCACGCATCCCGGGGCTGCCCGCCACCGCGATGTCCGTGACCCGCGCGGGGAGCCCACGGGCCGCGACCCCGCACACCACCGAGCCGTAGCTGTGGCAGAACAGCACGATCTCCGAGGTCCCCGGCAGCGCCTCGGTGAGCGCGGTCAGCCGTACCGAGCCGTTCTCGGCGAGCCGCCCCATCGCCGAGTCCATGCCGAGTCCGGCGGGCGCGACATAGTCGGCCCAGGCGATGACCGCCGTACGCGTACGGGGCGACGCGGCCCGCTCGGCGGCGTACAGCGACCTGGCCATACCGACCGGCGCGGTGTTCTTGCGGGCGCTCCGCTGGAAGGTGAGCAGATGGGTGTCCACGCCGGGGACGATCACCGAGACCCGCTCGGCGCGGTCGAGATCGCCGAACACCTCGGCGACCCGACCGGTCCCGGACGGGTCGAAGGCGAGGATCTGCCGCTGGGTGCTCATCAGCGCCGTGAGGCGGTGGATCCGGCGTTCGGCCTGGTCGCGGCCGACCCTGCTGAGCCGTGCGGTCGCCAGGTTCCGGTGCTCCAGGGCCAGCGAGCGGGCGAGCGCCGTGCGGTTGGCGCGATAGCGCAGGGAGACCGGCACGCCGTTGAGATTGCCGACCACCAGGGGAAAGCGGTGGGCGAGCCGGGCGCGCTGGGAACTGCCCAGTGACGCGAAGAACGCGGCCAGCCTCGGCGCCGGAGCGTCCACGCCCGGGAGCGCCCGACTGCCGATCCGGGTCTTGCGCCAGCCGGCCAGTTCGGCCTCGACGAGGTCGCGCGCGCCGCCGTGGTGGCGTACGGCGGTCCATCCGGTGGTCGCCAGCATGATGAACACCACGGCGAGCGCGAGCAGCGTCCGCCAGACGGTCAGTGTGGGAGAGGAGTCGAAGGAAGTCACTGCGGGACAGCCTAGGAGAAGGGGAGGCCGGCTCGTGGCGTCCGTGAGGCGAATCACGTGTCCAGGGGGGACGAATGGGGAAAGGGGGTCTCGCGGTGCGTCAGCGCGTCGGTGCGCCGGGTCGCCTTGTGTCGCGCTTGGTCACGCTGTGACGCGCCCCCGCGCTCGCGGCCCGGTGCGCGCCCCGGCTCCCGAGCCGGAGCCCGCGCCGGGGCGCCCCGGCGCCGGACCGCTGCCGGTCGCTATTGAGCCGCCCCGCAGCGCGGGGGCATGGCCTTCGGTCATGTCCTCAAACGCCGGACGGGCTGGAGATGGCCGCCCGGACGGGCTGGAGACGCCCCCCGGGCGGGTAGGAGATGGCGGGCCGACAGACGTCAGATGATCTCGGCGGGGGGCCTGTTCCAGCGCTCGGTCAGGGCGGGACCCAACTGGTCGAGATACGCCGTGGTCAGGTCGCGCAGAGCCCTGATGCTCCAGTCGTCACCCCGGGCCCACATCGCCCCGGCCGCCCGCATCACCCCGCAGAACGCGGCCACCGCGACCCGGGGACGGGCGTCCGTGGCGGCGTCGATGCCCTCACGGCGGGCGATCAGCTGGGTGATCTCCTCCTCCACCTCCATGGAGTGACGCAGATGGGAGGCGAGCAGCGAAGGCGTGGACTCGATCATCAGATAGCTGCGCATATGGAGTTCGACCGGGATGATCTCCTCGATCGTGTCGCCGAGGATGTCCCAGCCGGCCGTCATCGCCTGGCACAGGATCTCGAACGGGCTCTCGTGGGGCGGCCGTTCGCGCAGTGCCGCCAGGAAGCGGGACTCGGCGAGGCGCTGCACACTGAAGGCGGCCTCCTCCTTGCCGGCGAAGTACCGGAAGAAGGTGCGCTGGGAGACATCGACCGCGTCCGCGATCTCGTCGACGGTGGTCTCCTCGTAACCCTGGGTGGTGAACAGTTCCAGCGCGGCGCGCACGAGCGCGTCACGGGTGAGCTGCTTCTTGCGTTCGCGCAGACCGGCCGGCCCAACTGTCGGCTCGACCGTCACATGCTCCTCGCTTCGTGTTCCCCGACTCCGGGCCGGATGTCCCGCCGTATGCCCCACGGCCGTGCTCCCAGGTGTCCCAGGTGTCCCAGGTGTCCCACGGTCGTGTCCGTTGTGTTCCATGGCGTGCCCCCATGGGTGGGCAACCGCTCCTGACCAGGTCAGCGTACCTGTGAGCGGCGTGACAGTCACAGACTACTGAATCGGTTTGTCAATTGTCAGTGGCTGACATTAATGTCGCACACATGACTAGTCAGACCACCGTCGACAAGGCCCCGAAGGATTCAGCGGGCCCCGGCGACTCCATACCGGCCAAGGGGCTCCGCGGCCACCCCTGGCTGACTCTCTTCGCCGTCGCCATCGGCGTGATGATGGTCGCCCTGGACGGCACGATCGTAGCCATAGCCAACCCCGTGATCGCCAGCGATCTCGGGGCCACCTTCGCCGACGTCCAATGGATCACCAACGGCTACTTCCTCGCCCTCGCCGTGACCCTGATCACCGCGGGCAAGCTCGGTGACCGCTTCGGCCACCGCCAGACCTTCCTCATCGGCGTCGTCGGATTCGCCGCGGCCTCGGCCGCCATCGGCCTCTCCGACAGCATCGCCATGGTCATCACCTTCCGGGTGGCCCAGGGCCTGTTCGGCGCGCTGCTGATGCCCGCCGCGCTCGGTCTGCTGCGCGCCACCTTCCCCGCCGAGAAGCTGAACATGGCGATCGGCATCTGGGGCATGGTCATCGGAGCGTCCACCGCGGGCGGTCCGATCGTCGGCGGTCTGCTCGTCGAGCACGTCAGCTGGCAGTCCGTCTTCTTCATCAATGTCCCCGTCGGCATTCTCGCCGTCGTCCTCGGCGCCGTGATCCTCAAGGACCACCGGGCGAAGAACGCGCCGAAGTCGTTCGACATCCTCGGCATCCTGCTGCTGTCGGTGGCCATGTTCTGTCTCGTCTGGGCACTCATCAAGGCCCCCGAGTGGGGCTGGGGCGACGGCAAGACCTGGGGCTTCATCGGTGCGGCCGTCCTGTGCTTCGCGGTCTTCGCCTTCTGGGAGAACAGGGTCGCCGAGCCGCTCATCCCGATGAAGCTGTTCCGCTCCGTGCCGCTGTCGGCCGGTGTGGTCCTGATGATGCTGATGGCGATCGCCTTCCTGGGCGGTCTGTTCTTCGTCACCTTCTATCTCCAGAACGTGCACGGCATGAGCCCGGTCGACGCCGGACTCCATCTCCTGCCGCTCACCGGAATGATGATCGTCGGATCGCCGCTGGCGGGTCTGTTGATCACCAAGGTCGGTCCGCGTATCCCGCTGGCCGGCGGTATGACCTTCACCGCGCTCGCCATGTTCGGTATGTCGACGCTGGAGACGGGCACCAGCAGCCCGCTGATGTCCGTCTGGTTCGCCCTCCTCGGCCTCGGTCTCGCGCCGGTCATGGTGGGGGCGACCGAGGTCATCGTCGGCAACGCCCCGATGGAGCTGTCCGGCGTCGCGGGCGGCCTCCAGCAGGCCGCCATGCAGATCGGCGGCGCTCTCGGTACGGCGGTGCTCGGCGCGGTCATGGCCTCCAAGGTCGACAACGACCTCGCGGGCAACTGGGCCGACGCCAAGCTGCCCCCGATGAGCCCGGAGCAGTTGGACAAGGCGGCCGAGGCCGTACAGGTCGGGGTGCCGCCGGTGGCCAAGGGCACGCCGCCGGAGCTGGCCGAGCAGATCGGCAAGGTCGCCCACGACACCTTTATGTCGGGCATGGGCCTGGCCTGTCTGGTCGCCGCGGGTACGGCCGTGGTGGCGATCTTCGTCGCCCTGCTGACCAAGCGCGGGGACAACGCGGAGGCGGGTGCGGGCGGGGCCCACATCTGATCCGCCCGCGCGTATCCGATCCGCCCGCGCCCCGGCGCGTCGCCCCAGGAGATCCACAGCCCCACCGGGCCCGCCCGGTGGGGCTGTCGCTCATCGGGGTGATGTGCGCCGGGATCACTTCCCGCCCGGACCACCCGGGGGCCAGGGTGCGGTGATCCGATCCGTACGACATCCGGGGGACGACCGGTATGCGCAAGATCCTGATCACCGCGCTCATGACCACGACGGCACTGCTGCCGGGGACGGCCACCGCTGCTCCCGCACCGGCGTCGGCACCCGCACCGGCACCCGCACTGGTACCCGCACCCGCACCGGCCCTGGGGGAGTGCCCCACGGGCGCGCTCTGCCTGTGGGAGCGGGAGGACTTCTCCGGCGAACGGTGGAGTCATGAGCTGTACGGGACCGAGATCGACAGCTGTGTCGCGCTGCCGCCCGGCACCACCGCCGAGTCGCTCGCCAACCGCACCGGCCGTCCCGTCACCACCTACCAGTCGGGGGAGTGCGCGGAGACCGGCGAGTTCCAGACCTACCCGGGCGACGGGACCTGGGTGCCCCGGTCCCCGTACCGCGTGCGGGCCTTCACGCTCCGGGAGCGCTGAGCCCGCGTGCGCGCGCCTGTCCCTGCCGGGCCGGCGCCACGGGCTCCGTCCCGCGCCGAATCGCCCGCGCCGTACCGCCCGCGCCGAACCGGTCCGTACGGGCCCGCCCACACGGCTCCCGCCCCCGGCTCAGCGCCCCCCGCTCAGCCGCGTACCACCGGCTCGTCGGGCGGGGCGGCGGGCCGCACCCGTACCGCCGTGTCGCCGGGGGTGATCGTGGGTACGGGCGCCGGCGCTCCCGGTGCCCCGGCGGGTGCCGGGGCGAGGGAGGCCACCTGCTCCCGCAGGGCCTTCACCTCGGCCGTCAGGGCCTCCAGGAGGGCCGTCTGCCGCCGCTCCTCGGCGCTGTCGCGCTCGAAGCGGGAGATGAACCAGGCGGCGATGTTCGCGGTGACCACACCGAGCAGCGCGATGCCCGAGATCATCAGGCCGACCGCGAGCACCCGGCCGAGACCGGTCGTCGGCGCGTGATCGCCGTAACCGACCGTCGTCATGGTCGTGAAGGACCACCAGACCGCGTCGCCGAGGGTCTTGATGTTCCCGTCGGGCGCGTCCCGTTCGACATGGAGCACCGCCAGCGAACCGAACATCATCAGCCCGACCACGGCGCCCCCGACATAGGTCGTGAGCGTGATCTGCGGGGCCATCCGCGCCCGCCGGCCCACCAGGAGCAGGGTGGCGACGAGCCGCAGCAGCCGCAGCGGCTGCACCAGGGGCAGGACCACCGCGAGCAGATCCAGCGGATGCTTGCGGATGAACAGGCGCTTTCCGGGGGCCAGCGACAGCCTGACGAGATAGTCCACGGCGAAGGAGGCCCACACCACCCACTCGGTGAGCATGCACAGGGTGTGCACCCACCGGTCCGCGCCGGGTGCCACGATCGGTACGGCGTACGCGAGACCGAACGCCACCGCGAGTACGAGCAACGGCGTCTGCGAGCGCTCTTCCCACCGGACCTGCGCTGTGCGTTCCTTCATGCGGTGCATCGTAGGCACGCGTGTTCGCACCGACACCCGGGCCGTGCGTCGGCGGCACACGGGTTCGTACCGACACCGAAAGGCGGTGGCGGCCCGCCCAACCCGCGCCGCCCCCGCCCT
>NZ_JBSGUP010000443.1:0-6871 GCF_053607985.1 Streptomyces sp. NPDC055078 | reverse complement strand
GTGGTCGCCTCGGGCACGGCCTCGCCGGGACCTGAGACGGCGGTCCTGACCGGGCGTCCGGCGGCGTCGTGGGTCATGGTGGTGGTGCGGGTGGCGCCGTTCGCCGTCTCGGTCTGCGAGGTCGACTGCCCGTAGAAGCCGTACTCGTGTACCGCGGTGGGCAGTTGGGCGGGCTGTGAGCCGCCGCCGGTGATCGCGCCGGCCGGTGCGGTCGAGCACAGGGCGTCCGCCCACTCGGGGCGGCCCTCGCACGGGCCCGTACCGGTCGCCGACCAGTAGGTGAGCGTACGGGTGGCGGCATCGCCACCGGCGCTCCCGGGCAGCCGCACGCTGCTGATCCGGCCCTGGGCGTCGTAGGACGTGGTCGTGGTGAGATCGAGACCGCCCGCGTCCTGGACGGATCTGGTCGCCATGCCCTTGGTCCAGTCGTACTGCGTCTGCTTGACGGTCTTCTCACCGACCGCCGCTTCGTGGCCGCGGACCTGGACCCCGGTGGTGACTGCCGTGACCTGGTCCCGTACGACCGCGCTGCCGTCGGTGGGACGGCCCTGGTCGTACTGGACGGTCTTCACCTCGCGCCCCGGGACGGACGTTCCCGAGGTGACGAGGACGGTGGTGCCGTCCTTCAGGTCCTCGGTGAGTTCCAGCCGGTGCAGCGGACCGAGTCTGCTCTCCTCCCGTGCGCCGTTCTCGCTGTAGACGGAGATCGTCGAGAGCTGCCGGGCGCGTTCCTGGGACGGCAGGGACTGGATGCCCAGTTCACGGAGGATCTCCGTGGCAGCCGCGGTGGTGCCAAGCGCCGTGGCGCGGTTCTGGGGCGTGAGTTCCCTGATCCTGTTGCCGAAGCGGTCGTGTTCGGTCGTGGTGATGTGGCCGCCCGGGGCCGCCGAGTCGACTTCGAGCCCGGAGGCGTTGAGGTAGTGCACCCCGGCCCGCCGGTAGTCGGCCGCCGTGAGTGCGGAGCCGGAGTGCGAGGCCGGGGTCACATCGCCGGGGAAGACTGCGGTGGCGTCGGTCGGGTGGTCCGACTGGCCCCAGGCCAGGACGTCGGCGGCACCCATCTGGTAGGGGGCGCCGGCCCCGGTCAGCGGAACGTCGTAGACCAGGCTGGTGGTGTGGGTGCCTTCGGCGACGTCGGTGGTGCCCGGCCGCAGACCGGAGCGGGACGCCTTGAGGAGCATGCCGCCGCCCGCCGCGCCGGAGCCGCCGCCCGTACCGTAGGTGAAGGTCCACGGCAGCTGGCCGGGGGTGGTCAGGCTGGTGACGCGCCCGGCGGCGTCGTACTCGTACTCCGTCTTCAGCGCCGGGGTGATCTGCGGGTTCCAGAGCTGGCGCAGCCGGCCGGCCGAGTCGTACCGGTACACCTGGACCGCCTTGGACGTCGCCGTCGCCGCGCCCGGCTCGGTGGACCACAGCCGGACCTCCCGCACCTGGCCGGTGACATCGCCGAGGGTGACCGAGGTGGCCGTCGTGGCGTTGGCGTAGACGAACTCCAGGCTGCGGCAGCCCCGGGTGGCCGGAGTGGACGCGCAGGTGGCGGCGCCGGCCGCCGAGGAGGGTGACACGATCCGTTCGGGACGGGCGAGGGTCTTGCCGCCGACGACAATGGTCTCGGACACCACATCCGTGGTCCCGAGGGCGAGGCCGTTCAGCTTGACCCTGTCGACCACCCAGGTGGTCGCCGCCGCGGCCGGCTTGGTGAACACCGTCTCGACGCCCGTGGTGTCGGTGAGGGTGAAACCTCCCGTGAAGGTGCCGGTGAGGGTCGATTCCTCCGCTCCCGGTTCCGGTACCCAGCCGTTCTGGGCGGCGTTGGCCGTGAAGCTCGTCGCGGAGCCGTCGGTGTGCTGGAGCGAGAGTGCGGTGTCGGACACCTTGACGATCTGTGTGTGGGCGGTGCCGCTCGCCTCGGCGACGGTGCCGCTCGTCCATTCCTTGCCGAAGATGGGGGCCTGCCCCTCCGTCTGTGCGTCGGGTGTCCGGGAGGACGACGTGCGGCTGACGTTCATACCGAAGTAGGACGCGTCGTCCTCGGCGAACTCCAGGTCTCCGGTGAGCAGGTTCACCGTGCCGGGGCCGACCGGCTGGACAGCGCCGCTGGAGCCGTCGCGGTCGATGACGACGCTCAGGGGCTGGGTGCTGCCGGTGGCACTGGCGGGGCCGTTGAAGGCTGCCCTGATCTGTACGGTGCCGTCGGGGTCCACGGTGTCGGTGGCGTTCCAGACCAGCGGCGCGTTCCTGCCGTTCACCAGCGGTACGGGCCAGGCGGTGAGGGTGGTTCCGCCGGCGGTGACGTGGCCCACGGGGATGGCCACCCAGGGGTCGGCCTCGGAGCGGCGCCAGGAGAACGAGACATGGTCGTACGCGGCGGAGTCGGCTTCGGCGACCAGCCGCAGCCGACGGGCCGTGCGGTCGCCCTCGGCGGGTTCGAGGAATCCGCCGGGCCCCGCGTGGAAGACGTGGCTGATGGCCTCGGACCGGTGGTCGGCCCGGTCGACGGCCCGCACCCGGAGGGTGTGGGTGCCGTCCTTCGGCGGTGCGAGGACGATGTCCTTCGGGGTGCCGGAGCCGCCGGTGACGACCTTGGTCCAGGCGGTGCCGTCCAGCGACCACTCCAGCCAGTGGTGATCGGCGGCGGGCGGGGTGACGGTGAAGGTGCCCGGCTGTCCCGCGCCCTTGACCCAGGCGTTCGACGGGTAGTCCGTCGAGGTGATGCCCAGGGGCGAGGAGGGGGCGGCGGTGTCGACGGTGAACTTCTTCCAGGCCGACCAGCCCAGGTTGTAGTGCGACCCGTCGTACGGCGACGTCCGGAACCGGTACGTCTTCCCGTGGGTGAGGACCCCGGCCGGCACGGTCACGGACGCGACCTGCCCCGACGGCACGTACGGCGACACGAGGAGAGCGCCCACCTGCGTATTGGTGGCGTCGTCGAAGATCTGGAAGGTGCCGTTGACCTTGTCGCCGTTGACATCGGCGAAGGTGTCCCGCAGCGTCGGCCGCAGCGAGTCGACCACATAGTCACCACCGTAGGAGAAGTACGGTGTACCCGCTTCCTGCTGGGTGCCGGTCTTCGGGCGGTAGTTGTACGTCACGGTCAGCTTCGGCGGGTTGGCCGCGGCGTTGGCGGAGTTGACCCGCTTCCACTGCGCCACGGCCGTCTCACTGGTGGCGCGCAGGCCCATGTCTCCGGTGGTGAACCGTGCGGAGGCCCACTCCTGCACCATCGTCGTCACATCGGCGTTGATCCAGCCGTCCGGAGCGGCCGCGCACCCCGGGTTGCCCCTGGTCTCGGTGGACGTGGCCCGCTTCGCCGTCCAGGTGGGCTGGGCGGTCCAGCGCGACGCGGTGGAGGCGGCTCCGGTGGCCCACACCTCCCAGGGCTGGTCGGTGCAGGTGGTATTGGCGGAGTGGAAGTTCCACAGCGACAGCTTCGCGTCCGTGATCAGGGCGTCCCGGACGGGTGTCGTGTTCCAGGTGATGAAGGAGCGTGCCGTACGGGGCGTTCCGCCGGGGTTGGTGGTACCGGGGTTGCCGATGTCCAGCTCCGTGTCGGCGGACCAGTCGACGGTCTCGCCCTGCTGGACGTAGGTGTCGAAGACGTTCGAGAGGGCGGAGGTGGAGGGGTCCACCGTCACCGGGTACCGGGTCTTCGGGTCGGCGAGGAAGGTGGCGTCGGGCGTGAGGACCAGGTCGACGGAGCCCTTCTTCCGCACCACCTTCAGGGCCACGGGCACCCGCCGGGTGTGCTCGCCCGAGACCGGGTCGACCGTCGCATCCCACATGATTGGCGCGGGCATGACAGCTTCGGTCTTGTTCTTGCGGTCGGTGAACAGCACACTGCCGTCCGCCCGCTGTCCGACCTTGAGGCCCGTCACCTTCAGCGGGAGGGTGTATGTGTACCCGGCGGTGGCCGGGCGCTGCTTGATCTCGACGAACTGCTCGAACCCGCTGCGCGTCGCCTCGACCACGACATCGGCGCCGGGTATCGCGTTCACATACTCGGCGCGCGTACCGGTCAGCGCCGGTGCGGGCAGCCCGCCCTTCCACTGGAGCGCGATCCGGTTCTCGCCCTCGCCCAGCGTGACCAGATCCGTCGCCGCCGACGCCTGCGCCGCCTTCAGGGAACGGGCCGGAGCGGCGCCGGTCCGGCCGGCGAGCTTCAGCCCGGCGGGATGGGCCCTCGGCTCCACCGATCCGTCCGCGGCTCGCGCCAGGTTCAGGTCGACATTCCGCCAGTCGCCGGTGGCACCGTCCTTGAACCGGACCGGACCGGCTGACAGTTCGGAGGTGAGCGAACCGTCCTTGTTCGCCCACGTCGTGGAGGTCTCCGTACGCTCCGAAAGGGCCTCCACCCGCTTGCCCGACAGCCGCGCGGCCACCCCGGCGGACGGGATGTCCACCGCCTGGGTGACCGCGGCCGTCGGGGGAGCGGCAACCGCCTGGGGTGTCGCGGCCGTCGCCGCGGTGCCGTCCAGCAGCCCGATGGCCAGAGTCAGGGCGAGACCGCCTGCCACCCGACGTGGACCGCGCCCGAGCCAAGGCCGTACACGCCGCCGCGGCGCGGGTCTGTGTAACGTCATGGGACCTCCGTCTATTCAGTTCTCGCAACCACCACATCTGTGGGGTCGGGGTGAACATATCGGTGCCTGAAACATGGCAAATCACCGTAGAGAGCCCACCTATGACGGCACGCGAGAGGCACATTGAGTGATATGCGTCACAATCCATTGACAGGTGGGGTGGGTTACCTATCTCCCGCCCATCGCACGCATATCACGCGCTCTTGACGAACCTCTAACACGCCTCCATATCCGCAGAAGACGGGACTGCCGCGGCTGGCGCCCTCCACTACTCGGTGATACCGTATAGTGGTACTCGGTGCTACGCAGTACCGCTCGGGGTGAGGAGGGCTCGCGATGGACGACCTGACGGAGATGCTGAAGGGCACGCTCGAAGGATGCGTGCTCGAAATCATCGGCGGCGAGGAAACCTACGGGTACGCCATCACCCGTCAGCTGAACGAACTCGGCTTCACCGACGTCGTCGAGGGGACGGTCTACACCATCCTGCTGCGGCTGGAGCGGAACAAACTCGTCCAGGTGACGAAACGACCGTCGGGTGTCGGTCCGCCGCGCAAGTTCTACGCCCTCAACGACGCCGGCCGCGAGGAACTCGCGAAGTTCTGGGCGAAATGGCAGTACGTCTCATCACGCATCGACAGGCTCAAGGAGGGCGGGAGATGAACTTCTGGGAGACCATCACCGGCAGCGATCTCACCAGGGAATGGAAGGCGTTCGAAGCCCGGGCCCAGGTCCTGCCGGACGACTACCGGGCGGCGTGGGAACAGATCAAGGCCCACCTCTTTCCCCATGGGGACTTCACCGGCCGCAACCTGATGCCGATCCTCGACGCCGCCCTGGGGCTGCTCGAAGAGACGGCGGCGGACGGGCAGAGCGTCCACGAGGTCCTCGGCGACGACATCCAGGGCTTCTGCGCGGCGCTGGCCGGTGGAGAAGGGGCTCGAACCTATCGCGACCGGTGGCGCGAGCAGTTGAACAGGAACGTCGCAAGGAAATTGAGCCGGCTGGGAGGCTGACATGGGCATCCAGGACATCATCGAGGGCAAGAAGCAGTGGCGGGCGCACCTGGCTCGGGTCAAGGCGCTCCCGCCGGACTACCAGATCGTCTACAAGGAGATGCAGAAGTACCTGTTCAAGGTCGGACCGGTCGATCTGCCCGACGGGCCTCTGCTCCCCGGGATCGTCGACTTCTTCGAGGAAGGCGTCGCCTCGGGCAAGGGGGTCCTGGAGCTCATCGGCAACGACGTCGCCGCGTTCTGCGACGACCTGGTCAAGGACTCGCGCACCTATGCGGACGTCTACCAGGAGTCCATCAGCGGGGAACCCGGCACGGCCGGCAGGTAGCACCCGTCGCCTCATGCCGGTGCGCGCAGTAGCCCGCACGCACGGTTCATTCGCCTCGGCGCACCGCGAACAGGCGCGAACCGGCCACCACCACGAGCCGCCGCGGTTCCTGTCCACCGAGGTGGTATTCCGCTCCCCCTGCGTCTCCAGCCTCCGAAGGGAAGCCATCATGCCTTCATCTGTCATGCCCACAGCAATGCAGGGGGACGGTCATCCGTCGCCGACCGCCGTCTCCGCCGTCGGTCTGCGCAAGTCGTACGGCGACAAACTCGTCCTCGACGGGATCGATCTGCACATCCCGGCCGGGTCGGTGTTCGCGCTGCTCGGCCCGAACGGCGCGGGCAAGACCACCGTCGTCAAGATCCTCTCCACGCTCATCACCGCCGACACCGGTGAGCTGCACGTCGGCGGGCACAGCCTGGCCGCCGACCCACAGGCCGTACGGGCCGCGATCGGTGTCACCGGGCAGTTCTCCGCCGTCGACGGCCTGATCACCGGCGAGGAGAACATGCTCCTCATGGGGGACCTGCACCACCTGTCCCAGCGCAAGGGACGGCGGGTCGCCGCCGAACTCCTGGAGCGCTTCGACCTGGTCGAGGCCGCGAAGAAGCCGGCGTCCACCTACTCCGGCGGGATGAAGCGCCGCCTCGACCTCGCGATGACGCTGGTCGGCAGCCCGCGGATCATCTTCCTCGACGAGCCGACGACAGGGCTCGACCCGCGCTCCCGCCACAACATGTGGGGCATCATCCGCGGCCTCGTCTCCGAAGGCGTCACCGTCTTCCTCACCACGCAGTACCTGGAGGAGGCCGACGAACTCGCCGACCGTATCGCCGTACTGAACGACGGCCGGATCGCCGCCGAGGGCACCGCCGACGAGCTGAAACGGCTCATCCCCGGCGGACACGTCCGGCTCCGCTTCACCGACCCGCTCGCGTACCAGTCCG
>NZ_JBSGUP010000442.1:0-6894 GCF_053607985.1 Streptomyces sp. NPDC055078 | reverse complement strand
GCCGAGGCGAGGACCACCGCCTGGAGGCACCTCGCCCCGCCGCCCAGCGCCGCCGCGACCGCGACGCCGAGCGCGACGAGCCCCAGCGGGAGTACGACGAGTTCCGCCCGTTCTAGGACGAGTTCCGCCCGTTCTAGCCGGAGCGACGCCCGCCCTCAGGGGGAATGCGGCCGGCGCCCGGTAGCTCCCGTACGGCTCCCGGGCCTCGGCCGCGGGTCCCTGCCCCGGGACCGGCACCCGCCCGCGCCGTACGCGGCTCGGGGGAGGGGACCGCCGGCCGTGCCTCACGAGCCCGGGCACGGCCTCCCTGGCCTCTCCGGCGTCCTGGGCGCGTCCCTGGGGCGCGTTGGTTTCACGGAGGGCCTCGGCCTGGGGCTTGCCCTTGGGTGCATGGCCCCTGTCCGCCGGTCCCGGCTCTTTGATCTCCCTCAGGGCAGGATCTCGCGGCCGGACCTGCCCCTTAGGGCATACCCGGGCCCAGGGCTGCTCGGCCGGAGGAGCGCGGTCACGGCTGGGGCGTCCCCTCACCGCCCGCTGCCAGGAGTCCCCACCGGGCGCCCGGGGCCGCCCGCCCGCACTGGACATGACCGGGTCAGGGCCGGGTGCCACCGCCCGCCGCCGGGCCGCGCTCACCCGTTCCGGGAACGCCCCGCGTGTCACCCGCCCCGGCACCGGAGCCCCACCGTCCGATGCCGTAGTTGTGCGAGGGGGCAGCACAACCCCCCGGCCCCCTACCTCGTCTAATACCGGGGGCGGGAGAGTCAACAGGCCCCGGCAGACGAGCGGAGCACCGGTGAAGATTTCTCTACTGATCCACACCATCTACGGCATTGGAGGAACGATTCGCACGACGTTGAACCTGGCGGAGGAGCTGGCCGACCGCCATGACGTCGAGATCGTCTCGGTCTTCCGCCACCGGGACGTCCCGCTCTTCGGCATCGACCCCCGCATCACCGTCGTACCGCTGGTGGACACCCGCCCCGCCTCCCCGACGTACGAGAAGGAGCACCCGGACCACAAGGAACCCGCGGAGTTCTTCCCCCGGCACGAGGCACGGTACAAGGAGTACAGCAGGCTCACCGACGAGCGGGTCCGCGCCCACTACACGGCGTCCGACGCGGATGTGATCATCGGGACCCGGCCCGGACTCGTCGCCTACGTCGCCCAGTTCGCCCCCGGCAGGGCCCTGGCCATCGGCCAGGAACATATGACGCACAATCACCACAGGGAAGCGCTCCGCGAGGAGATGCGCCCCCATCTCGCCACGCTCGACGCGTTTGTGACGGTCTCCGAAGGCGACGCCGCGGTGTGGCGGGAGAAGATGCCGCTGCCGGACACCCGGGTGCTCGCCATCCCGAACAGCGTCCCCGAACCGGTCGTCCCGCCGTCCGACCAGTCGGGCAACATCATCGTCGCGGCCGGCCGTCTCTCCCGGGAGAAGCAGTACGAGGTCCTGATCAGGGCGTTCGCCAAGGTCGTCGCCGAGCGCCCGGAGTGGACCCTGCGGATCTACGGCTGGGGCCCCGAGCGCGAGAAGCTCCGCGCCCGGGTCCGTAAACACGGTCTCCACAACAGCGTCTGGCTGATGGGCCCGCGCTCGCCGATCGAGCCGGAGTGGGTGAAGGGCGCGATCGCCGTGTCGACATCGCGCCATGAGTCGTTCGGTATGACGCTCGTCGAGGCGATGCGCTGCGGTCTGCCCGTCGTCAGCACGGACTGCGACTACGGCCCGCGCGAGATCGTCAGGGACGGCGAGGACGGTCTGCTGGTGCCGGTCGGGGACGCCGACGCGGTGGCGCGGTCGCTGCTCAGGCTGATCGGCGACGAGGAACTGCGCCGCCGGATGGGCACCGCCGCGGTGGAGAACGCGCGCCGCTTTGACCCCGGTGCCGCCGCCAAGCAGTACGCGGATCTCTTCGCCGAACTGGGCGCCCGGGCGGACCGGCGCGGCGGGAGCGGAGTCGCCCTGGCCGTACCGCCCGGGAACGAGAACGGGAACGGAGACGGCGACGGAGACGGGGAGAGGGAGTACAGGGCCAG
Organism: Streptomyces sp. NPDC055078; assembly: GCF_053607985.1. NCBI lineage: Bacteria > Bacillati > Actinomycetota > Actinomycetes > Kitasatosporales > Streptomycetaceae > Streptomyces > Streptomyces sp. NPDC055078. The sequence goes on along the minus strand of NZ_JBSGUP010000442.1, from coordinate 4,854 downwards.
GAAAAGCGACAGTGACAGGGCCAGGGAGAGCGACAGTGACAGGGGAAGTGACAGGGCCAGGGAAAGTGACAGGGACGCCTTCGTTCCACTGGCGGACTGCGTCGTCCGCGCGGACGGCTCTCTCAAGGTCACCATGATCGCGCCGGAGGCCGCCGCCCTGAAGTACCCGGGGCTGCGGCTGGTCTGCACGCATATGGGCGGCGACGCCCCGGAGCGCAGCTATCCGCTGGATCCCGACGGCACGGTCACCATCCCGGCGGGCGAGGAGTTCGCGGACGGCCACTGGATGTGCCACGCCGACCACCCGGCGACCGGCCGCCGGGTCGGCGTCCTCGCCCGCGCCGTCGACCAGCGCGGAGTGCTGAGCGCCGTGGACCGGCTCACCACCGGCTCCGGCGTACGCCATCTCGTGCCGTACCGGCGCACCCCGAAGCAACTGCTGGTGCTGCGCTCCTGGGTGCGCCCGGTGCACGCCGAGGCGGCCGATGTCCGCCGCACGAGTCGCAGGCTGACCGTCACGGGCCGGGTGATGGGGCCCGTCGAGCCATCAGGTGAACCGTCACTGCTGTTGCGACGCCGGGGCGACGACCGGACCGAACTGGTCTTCCCCGGCACCCGCGAGGGCACTCACGGCTTCACCGCCACCCTCGACTGCGAGGCGGCGGCGGCCCACCGGCTGACCGAGAAGGACGTATGGGACATCTGGCTGCGGTACGCCCCCGGCCAGGACCCGGTCCGGGTGGGGCGGATCCTTGACGACGTGGTCCAGAAGAGTGATGTCTTCGTCTTCCCCGAGACGCTGCACCACAAGCGGCGCCCCCTGCTGCTGGCCCGCCGCGTACTGCGCAGGCTCCAGCGGCGTCAGCAGCGACTGGTCAAGGTATGGCTCGCGTACGACGCCGAGAACGCGCTCGTACTCCATGTCGCCGACCGCTGAAACGTCCCCGTCAACGTCGTCGGCCGCTGAAACCTCCCGGTCAACGTCGCCGACCGCTGAGACCTCCCGGTCAACGAGCACCGGTTCCGCCCGCCCGGCGGTGTGCCCGCCGGGTCCGCCAGCCGCGCGAACGCCGCCGTGGTGTGGGGTGCGTCACCCCACACAGGTCGGAGGAGTACGGTCGGCGTTCACGGGCATCAGCGTGAACACCCGGTGTCCCCGCGGGGTGCGGCAGTTGATGCCCACCTTGCGAGACGGTCACGCAGAGTGCGACCATCGCACCGTCCCCCACTCGTCTCAAGGTAGGTCGTTCTGTGTCTGTGCCGCACGAAGCCAAGCCCCGCACCACGGCAGTCGTCCTTGCGGGAGGGACCGGGCAACGGGTGGGTCTGGCGATCCCGAAGCAGCTGCTGAAGATCGCCGGCAAGGCCGTCATTGAGCACACACTGTCGATCTTCCAGCAGGCCGAGTCCATCGACGATGTGATCGTTCTGATGGCGCCGGGATTCGTCCCCGATGTGGAGAAGATCGTCGCCAAGGCCGGACTGACCAAGGTGACCCGGGTCATCGAGGGCGGTTCGACCCGCAATGAGACGACCGAGCGCGCGATCGCCGCGCTGAGCGAGGGACTCGCCGACGGCGAGGACGCCAATGTGCTCTTCCACGACGCCGTCCGTCCGCTGCTGTCGCAGCGGGTGATCCAGGACTGTGTGGACGCGCTTGACCGGTTCGCCGCCGTCGATGTCGCCATCCCGTCCGCGGACACCATCATCGTCACCCGCACCCATGGCGACGACGGCGAGTTCATCACCGATGTGCCGGACCGCTCACGGCTGCGCCGCGGCCAGACGCCGCAGGCGTTCAAGCTCTCCACGATCCGCCGGGCGTACGAGATCGCGGCCGGCGACCCGAACTTCCAGGCCACCGACGACTGTTCGGTGGTCCTGAAGTACTCGCCGGACGTTCCGATCCATGTCGTCGCGGGCGACGAGTACAACATGAAGGTGACCCAGCCGGTCGATGTCTTCATCGCCGACAAGCTGTTCCAGCTCGCCTCGACCGCCGCCCCCCGCCAGGCCGACGAGGCCGCCTACCGCGAACTGCTCGGTGGCCGCACCCTCGTCGTCTTCGGCGGTTCGTACGGCATCGGCGCGGACATCGCCGATCTGGCGGAGAAGTACGGCGCGCGGGTCTACGCGCTGGGCCGCTCCACCACCGGCACCCATGTCGAGAACCCCGAGCATGTGGACGACGCGCTCTCCAAGGCGTACGCCGAGACGGGCCGTGTCGACTATGTGATCAATACGGCGGGTGTCCTGCGCATCGGGAAGCTCGCCGAGACGGACAACAGCACCATTCAGGAAGCGCTGAACGTCAATTATCTGGCACCCGTCCAGATTGCCCGCGCCTCCTACAAATATCTGGCGGAGACCAAGGGCCAGCTGCTGCTCTACACCTCCTCCAGCTATACCCGGGGCCGTGCCGAATACAGCCTCTACTCGTCCACCAAGGCGGCCATGGTGAATCTCACCCAGGCCCTCTCGGACGAATGGGCGAATGACGGTATCCGAGTGAATTGCGTCAATCCGGAGCGTACGGCGACCCCGATGCGCACCAAGGCTTTCGGTGTGGAACCGGCGGATTCGCTGCTGTCCTCCGAGGCCGTGGCGAGGACCTCGCTGGATGTCCTGCTCTCCGAGCTGACCGGCCATGTCATCGACGTACGACAGCAGGATCCGACCCGTGGGGCGAGCGAGGCATCGGGCTTCGAGCAGGCGCTCGCCGCGGTCCTGGACCGCGAGGAAGACATGTAATAATCCATCTTGAGCAACTAAAGAGCAGTACAGCGGTTAAGGGTCCTCATGGGCACTTCGGCAGGGAATGCCGGAAGTGTGGGGGAAATGAGGATCCGGCTGTGTGAAGTCCTGACTCCGCCCTCGGGTTGTGAAGCACTCGGGTCGTGCGGCTCCGGCTTCGCAATTCATGCAAAAAGGACCAACCGGCACCCTTTGGAGCAGGTTCTTCGTGATTTCGACCGCCATTCGTCTGCTACGCGTCGGCAGCCGGCGAGAGCTCGCCGCCGCGTGTCTGATCGGACTCGGCTACCCAACCGTCATGCTCGCCGCGCTGCTCCCCAGCGTCTGGCTCTTCGCGGCGGCGGGTGCCGTGACCTACGCGGCGGACCGGTATCTGCACCACAGAGGCAGCTATCTGGTCAACCGTCTCGGCAAGGTCCGCGTCGGCCTGCCGATCCGCTTTCTGCTGCGCGAGCTGCTGCTGGTCCTGCTCCTCGCCCGGGAGAATCTGGCCGGGACCCCGCTCTTCTACACGGCGGTCGCCGGATTCCTCGTCCTCTACGGCCTCCAGGCACCGCACGGCGCGCTGGTGACCCTCATCCGGCTGCGCCGCACCATGCCGGTCGTCACCCGCAACGTCGATCTGAGCGGCGTACGCATCCCGGACGCCCCGCCCAGGAAGCTGCTGCGCCGCGCCGACGAGAAGATGCTCCACCTCGACCTCCCCGCCATGGCCGGTGTCGTACTCGCCGCCGGTGTCGGCGAGTACGTCATCGGATACGCGGGCGTCGCCCTCACCGTGGCCCTCGCACTGGTCTACACCGCCGTGCTCGTGCCGTATCTGCGCGGGCGCCGGGTGCCGCGCCCCCCCGCCGTACTGAAGGCCGTCAGCGCCTGGCTGCTCGAATACCGCCCCACCACCGTGCTGTACTTCTCCGGCTCCGCCGAGTCCGCCTACCAGGTCAATATGTGGCTGGAGACGATGGAGCAGGTCGACGGCCGGCCGCTGATCATCATGCGCGAGCGCGAGCTGGTGACCCGGCTCAACCCCACCGCAGTTCCGGTCGTCTGCATCCCCGCCGCCACCCATCTGATGAACCTCGACCTCTCCACCGTGCGGGTGGCGCTGTACCCCGCCAACGTCGGCAAGAACATCCATCTGCTGCGCGTACCGACCATGCGGCATGTGTTCATCGGGCACGGCGACAGCGACAAGCTCGCCAGCGTGAACCCCTTCAGCAAGGTCTACGACGAGGTCTGGACCGCCGGTCGCGCGGGCCGCGACCGCTACGCGCTGGCCGACGTCGGGGTCCGCGACGACGACATCGTCGAGGTCGGACGGCCCCAGCTGGCGCCCATCGAGTCCTGGACCGGCACCCCGAGGAACGCCATCCCCACGATTCTGTACGCGCCCACCTGGGAGGGCTGGGACAACAACCCCGGCAACACCTCCCTGCTGCTGGCCGGGGAGAACATCGTCCGCGGGCTGCTGGAGGCCGAGCAGCCCGTACGCGTCATCTACAAGCCGCACCCGTTCACCGGCATCCGCAACAAGAAGGCCAAGGCCGTCGACCGGCGGATCGCGGCGATGGTGCGGGCGGCGGCGACCGCACGCGCCACCGACCCCCGGTGGGCCGAGGAGGCCGCCGCCGCGAAGCCCGCACAGACCGCCGCCCGCGCCGACCTCGTCCGTATCGGGGCCGAACTGGCCTCCCTCGCCTCCCCGGGCCGCGTCGGCGGCGACGAGGCGGAGGAGTCCCGGGTCTCCCTCGCGGACCCGGTGCGGCTGGAGCGCGTCAAGGCGCTGCGGGCCGAGTGGAACGACGCCTACTGGCGTGCCACCGGCTGGTGGGAGCACCTGGTGGTCACCGGTGCCGAGCCCAAGCTGTACGACTGCTTCAACGAATCCGACGCGATGGTCTCCGACATCTCCAGCGTGGTCTCCGACTTCATGGCCAGCGGAAAGCCGTACGCCGTCACCGACTCCGCCGAACTGGGCGCCGCCGAGTTCCAGCGGCAGAACACCGCCGCGCGGGCCGCGGTCGTCCTCTCCAACAGCGCCGCCGAACTGACCGAACTGCTGGAGGCGGTGGCCTCCCCGGCGCGCGACCGGCTCTCGGT
>NZ_JBSGUP010000441.1:0-6910 GCF_053607985.1 Streptomyces sp. NPDC055078 | reverse complement strand
CCACCCGATCGCCCCCGTTGGCCCAGCACCACGCGCGCGCCACCGCTCCTGCTGGCAGCGTGGCGGGCATGAAGAGCGGCACGCGAGGGTTCGTAGCGCGGTGGACCACCTGGGTGCCGGTCGTGGCGGTGGCCGCCCTCGTGCTGGGGTGGGGCCGGGAGCTGCCCACGTTCGCGCTGGCTGTCATCGGACTGTGCCTCATCGGCGCGGTCCTGGCGGCCGTCCATCACGCCGAGGTGGTCGCCCACCGGGTCGGGGAGCCCTTCGGCTCGCTCGTGCTGGCCGTGGCCGTGACCGTGATCGAGGTCGCCCTCATCGTCACGCTGATGGCGGGCGGCGGAGACAAGGCGTCCACCTACGCCAGGGACACCGTCTTCGCCGCGGTCATGATCACCTGTAATGGCATCGTGGGACTGTCCCTGCTGGTCGGGGCGTTGCGCAACCGGGTCGCCTTCTTCAACGCGGAGGGCTCGGGCGGCGCCCTGGCGACCGTCTGCACGCTGGCCACCATGACCCTGGTGCTGCCCACGTTCACCACGGGCCACCGGGGCCCCGAGTTCACCGGCGACCAGCTCGCCTTCGCCGCCGTCGCCTCGCTGCTGCTGTACGGGCTCTTCGTCGGGGTGCAGACCGTACGGCACCGCGACTACTTCCTGCCGGTACGGCCCGACGGGCAGCCGTGCGGACCCGACGAGCACGCGCTCCCGCCGACCGACCGGGAGACCTGGGCGAGTGTGGCCCTGCTGGTCGTGGCGCTCGTCGCCGTCGTCGGCAACGCCAAGCTCGTCTCACCGGCCATCGAGGACGCGGTCGATTCGGCGGGGCTGCCGACCGCCGTCGTCGGTGTGCTGATCGCCCTCCTCGTACTGCTGCCGGAGACCCTGGCTGCGGTACGGGCCGCCCGCCTGGGCAGAATGCAGACCAGCCTCAATCTGGCGTACGGCTCCGCCATCGCCAGCATCGGGCTGACCGTCCCGACCATCGCACTGGCCTCGATCTGGCTCTCGGGCCCGCTCGTCCTCGGCGAGGACGCGACCCATATGGTCCTTCTCGCCCTCACCGCCGTCGTGAGCGCCCTGACGGTGGTGCCGGGCCGCGCCACCCTGCTCCAGGGCGGGGTGCACCTGGTGCTGTTCGCCGCGTTCGTCTTTCTGTCGTTCAGCCCCTGACGCGAGAGCGGCGGGCCCGGTCCGTCCGCGCGGGCGCCGCAGGGCAGCGCGGGCCGCCGCCCCGGAACACCCACCGGGCGCCCCACCCGTAGCGCCGCCTACCGCAGGTCCACCACCCGCTTGATCTTCCCCACCGACCGCTCCAGCACCCCCGGGTCCACCACCTCGACCGCCACGGACACGCCCACCCCGTCCTTGACGGCCGCCGCGAGCGCCCCTGCCGCCTCCGCGCGCTGCCGGGGTGTCGCCTCCGGGCGGGCCTCCGCCCGTACGGTCAGCGCGTCCAGCCGGCCCTCCCGGGTCAGCCGCAGCTGGAAGTGGGGGGCGACATGGGCCGTACGGAGCACGATCTCCTCGATCTGGGTCGGGAAGAGATTCACCCCGCGCAGGATCAGCAGATCGTCGCTACGGCCGGTCACCTTCTCCATCCGGCGGAAGACCCGCGCCGTGCCGGGCAGCAGCCGGGTCAGATCCCGGGTGCGGTAGCGGATGACCGGCATGGCCTCCTTGGTCAGCGAGGTGAAGACCAGCTCACCCGGCTCCCCGTCCGGCAGCACCTCCCCGGTGAACGGATCGATGACCTCGGGAAGGAAGTGGTCCTCCCAGATGTGGAGCCCGTCCTTGGTCTCCACGCACTCCTGCGCCACCCCGGGCCCCATGACCTCCGACAGCCCGTATATGTCCACGGCGTCGATCGCGAACCGGTCCTCGATCTCGCGCCGCATCTCCTCCGTCCAGGGTTCCGCTCCGAAGATGCCCGTCCGCAGCGAGGTCGTACGCGGGTCGATGCCCTGCTTCTCGAACTCGTCGAGCAGCGTCAGCATGTACGAGGGGGTCACCATGATGATCTCGGGGCGGAAGTCCTGGATCAGCATCACCTGGCGCGCGGTCATGCCCCCGGAGGCCGGGATCACCGTACAGCCGAGCCGCTCGGCGCCGTAGTGCGCCCCGAGGCCGCCGGTGAACAGTCCGTATCCGTAGGCGACATGGATGCGGTGGCCGGGACGGCCCCCGGCCGCGCGGATCGAGCGGGCCACGACATCGGCCCAGATGTCCAGGTCGCGTTCGGTGTACCCGACGACGGTGGGACGGCCGGTGGTGCCGCTGGAGGCATGGAGGCGGCGCACCCGCGACCGGTCCACGGCGAACATCCCGAAGGGGTAGTTGTCGCGGAGGTCGGACTTGGCGGTGAGGGGGAACCGGCCGAGGTCGGCGAGCGTACGGCAGTCCTCCGGCCGCAGTCCCGCCCGGTCGAAGGACTCGCGGTAGAAGGCGACGTGGTCGTACGCATGGCGCAGACTCGCCCGCAGCCGCTCCAGCTGCAGCGCCTCAAGCTCCTCGCGGCCGAGCCGCTCCCCGGCGTCCAGCAGTTCCGTCATACGGGCCGCTCCTGTACCGAATCGGGCGACCGATCATTCGGTCGCTGTGTTCGGAGCCAGTAATTCAGCCCGTCGAGCCCCTGGCAAGAGGCTCGCGACCACTTCATCCGCGCCGTGGCGCGGATTCCCGGCCCGGGTCATCAGGTCCCGGCAGCCACCGCCCGCGCTGGGCGATCCGGCCCGGCTCGCCCACCGCGACCGGCTGGAAGGTCACCCCCACCACCTGATGTCCGCCAAGGCCGCTTCCGCGGCCTGTCCGGGAGTCGGGGCGATCGCTAGGCTGAGCCCGCAGACCATGCGGGAGGAGCACGGACGTGGCCGAGAGCACCACCACTACCACCACGCAGATGTTTTCGGGCTGGGACAAGCCCGAACTCGACCTCAGCAACGCCGACTGGCAGTCCGGCAGCCAGGGGGCGGGAGATGTCCAGATCGCCTTCGTGGAGGGATTCATCGCCATGCGCAACGGCGGCCGGCCGGATGGCCCGCCGCTGATCTTCAGCCCGGCCGAGTGGCGCGCCTTCGTGCTGAACGCCCGTGACGGGGAGTTCGACCTCACCTGAGGGCCCGACGGCACCCGACGGCACCGGCGGGCCGGCGTGCGACCCGGGCTCGCGCGACCGGGCGACTGCGCGACCCGCCCGCCCGCTGAACGCGGCGTGGACGGTGTCCGTATCACTGGGCACACCCCGGCCCGGGGAGCGCAGTGCCACCCGCCGGGATCCCGTTCCCCAGCGTGAGGATCAGCCATGAAGGACGCCGTCACCCCGTCTCTCCACGCTCTCCCCGACGGGGAGGCCGAACTCCGCCTGGTGGTCCGCCTCTCCTGGGAGGACCTCGCCGCGCTGGGCCGGGAGGCGACCGGGCTCGCCGCACGGCTGAAGCGACCCGTGACCCTCGACGAGGCCGCGAGCCACCGGCTGCGCGCCCGGGGGACGGGCGATTCCGCGTCCGGTTCCGCGGCCCCGGCCGAGCGTGAGCGGCCCGGCGCGGCCCCATCGGCTTCGGTGCCGTCGCTGCCCGCCGGGTCCTCGGCGTCCGCGAGGACTTCGGCCTCTGCTGTGTCTGCGGGATCAGCGGGATCGGCGGTGTCTGCGGCATCCGCGGTGCCTTCGCTGACCGCACGCACCGGCGGTGAGCAGGCCCGGCAGCCGCTGGACCGGGCCGGTGCCGCCCCCGCCGCCGCGACCCGCGCGCCCCAGTCGTCCGCCTGACCGCCTCCCTCGCCCCAGGAATCCGAACCGTTCCTTCCGCTTCCCGCCCGGTTCTTTTCCCGAATGCTTCCCAGCAGCCGTTTTCTGTCCGGACGGATACCTTGCCATGCCCGCTGGCGTACGCTGTGATCCCTCAAGGACGTCCGTCCCGGCGGCCCCCGCACCGTGCCGGGCGCGCGCCCGGCGGTGGGGGTGTACATGTCGCGACGTGCCGGTACCGTCAAGCGCCGCCTCTTCGAGCGCGAAGCCGAACTGGCCGCCGCTGACGAGGCGCTGACCGAACTGACCGGAGCGCGCCGCGATCGCCCCGGCGATCACGGCGGCCCCGCCTCACCGGCACAGCCGCGCGGCGCGCTGCTCGCCTTCGCGGGGCACCCGGGCCTCGGCAAGACCACCCTGCTCACCGAGATACGCCGCCGCGCCGCCGACCGGGGCTGCACCGTCCTCTCCGCGCGCGGCGGCGAACAGGAACAGCAGGTCGCCTTCCATGTCGCGCGGCAGCTGATCCAGCCCCAGCTCGCCGGTTCCTCCGAGGAGGAGCTGCGCCGGCGGCTGGGCAGCTGGTACGCCATCGTCGGCCCCGCGCTCGGCCTGTGCACCGCGGGCGCGGGCGCACCGCCCGACCCGCAGGGCCTGCGCGACGGACTCGACTGGGTCCTCACCCACCTCGCCGTCCAGCGCGCCCCGCTCGTCCTCGTCCTCGACGACGCCCACTGGGCCGACCCCGAGTCCCTGAGCTGGCTCGCCTCCTTCGCACCGCGCGCCGAAGAGCTGCCGATGCTCCTCGTCGTCGCCTACCGGCCCGAGGAACTCCCCGACCACGCCCACCAGTTCCGCCGGCTGCCCGGCCGGGCCGGACAGCGCCCCCTCGACCTCGAACCGCTCACCGCCCCGGCCGTCGCCCGGCTGGTCCGGGACTGGCTCGGCGACCGGGCCGAGGACGCCTTCTGCCAGGAGTGCTGGGCCGTCACCACGGGCAACCCCTTCGAGACCATCGAACTCCTCGCCAAGGTCCGCGACCGGTCCATCGCACCCGACGAGTCCGGCACACCGCTGCTGCGCGATCTCGCCGCCGCGGTCAAGGGCAGCGGGCTGATCTCCCGGCTCGACCGGCTCGGCCCGGCCACCGTCCGCTTCGCCTGGGCGGGCGCCGTCCTCGGCACCGAGATCCAGCCCGCACTCGCCGCGGCCGTCGCCGGACTCGGCACCGAAGCCGCCGCCGACGCGGCCGACCGGCTGCGCGAGGCCCGTATCCTCACCGGCACGCCGACGGCCGACGGCACCCTGGAGTTCGTCCATCCGCTGATCGCCACCGCCGTCTACCGCGCGATACCCGACGCCGTGCGCGTCGCCCTCCACGGGCAGGCCGCCTGGTGCGTCGTGGACGCCGGACTCGGCGCGACCGCCGCCGCGCGCCATCTGATGGAGACCCACCCCGAGGGCGACCCCTGGGTCGTCCAGCGGCTGCGCGAGGCGGCCCGGGAGACACTGCGCGCCGGAGCCCCCGACGCGGCCCGCCGCCAGCTCGCCCGCGCGCTGCGCGAACCCCCGGCCCCCGCCGACCGGGCCGCCGTCCTGTACGAACTGGGCTGCTCCTCCCTCCTCACCGAACCCGCCACCACCGTCAACCATCTGCGGGCGGCACTCGACGAACCCATCGCCGACCCCGCCCTGCGCCAGGGCATCGTCTACCGGCTCTCCCAGGTCCTCGCCCACTCCGACCGGCTCGGCGAGGCGACCGAGACCCTCGCCGACGAGGCACAGCGCACCACCGACCCGCGCACCCGGCTGCGGATGCGGGCCGAGAAGTTCATGTGGGACGCCTTCCGCGCCGATGAACCCGGGACCCCCGCCCGCTCCCGGCGGCTCGCCCGGCTCGCCGACCGGCTCACCGGACGCGACCTCACCGAGCGGTACATCATCGGCCTGCGCGCCTGGGACGCCACCCTGCGCGCCGAGCCCGCTTCCGTCGCCCTGCACCACGCCGAACGCGCCCTGGCGGGCGGGCTGAGCTGGGCCGTGGCGGACCGGGGCTTCGAAGTCCCCGTACTCGTCGCCCTCACCTTTGTCTTCGCCGACCGGCCGGGCCGCGCCGAGGAGCTGTTCGCCGCCGGGACCGCCGAATTCGAACGCCAGGGCTGGCGCGGCGCCCATCTGTCCTTCGCCTACACCCTCCTCGGCTATGTCCGCTACCGGTGCGGACGGCTCACCGAGGCCGAGGAACTCGCGCGCGCCGGACTGCGCCTGGCCGAACGGGTGGGCCCCCGCACCCCCGCCGAGTGGTACGGCGTCTCCGTCCTGGTGGAGACGCTGCTCGCCCGGGGCCGGGTGGCGGAGGCCGGCCGTGTCGCCCGCGACCACGACTTCGGCGAACCCTTCCCCGCCGCCGTGACCTTCCCCGACTCGCAGACCGTGTACGGCGAACTGCTGCTCGCCCAGGGCCGGACCCGGGAGGCGGCCGTCGAGCTGGCGTCCGTGGGCGGCAGGCTGGACCCGCGCGGCATCCACAACCCCGCCTGGTGCCCCTGGCAGCTCCACCTCGCCCTCGCCGAGGCGAAGGACGCGCCGGAGCGGGCCAGGGCGCGGGCCCTCGACGCGGTGGAGCGCGCCCGGCGGTACGCCGCCCCGTCCGCCATCGGGCAGGCGCTGCGGGTCGCCGCCGAGGTGTCGCACGGCGACGAGCGCACCACCCTCCTGCGGGAGGCCGTCGCCCAGCTGGAGCGTTCCCCCGCCGCCGGTGAACTCGCCCGCGCCGAGGTCGCCCTCGGCACCCACCTGTGCCGTACCGGCCGTCCCGAGGACGGCGCCGACCTCCTCCTGCGCGGTCTGGCGGGCGCGGCCCGGTGCGGCGCCGACCTGCTCGCCGCCACGGCCCGCGACGAACTCGCGGCAGCGGGCGTACGGCCGCCCCGGGCCCGCGCCCCCGAAGGGGATGAGCTGACCACCCGCGAGCGCACCGAGGCCGTCCTGACCGCCCAGGGCCGGGACCGCGCGGCCGTGGCCGCCGCGCTCCACCGCGACGCACCGGCCGTGACCCGGCTGCGCTCCGCCGCCGACCGAGGGACCGGCGCGGACCAGCCGGATCCGCCGGTGCCTCCCGGCGAGGGTGCGGGCGTTTCCGCCGCCCACCTCGGGTCGGGCGCGGACG
>NZ_JBSGUP010000440.1:0-6917 GCF_053607985.1 Streptomyces sp. NPDC055078 | reverse complement strand
GGGTGCCCCGGCGGACGCGGGGGGTTGCGCCGCCACCGGCCCGGCCACCGGGGCCCGGGGCGCCGGGGACCGCACGGACTCCCCGGCACGGGCCGGACCGGCCGCGGAGACCAGACCGGCCAGCAGGGCGGCCACGGAGACGACGGCACTCACACGGGACGGCACGGCGGCCCTTCGAGCAGTCACCTTCTTCGCCCTACTTCCTCTTCTTCCCGGACTTCTTGGACGCGCTCTTCGACACCTTGCCGGAATGCTTCTTCTTGCCGCTCTTCTTGTCCTTCGCCTTGGCGGCGACCGACTTCGACGAGCCCTTCTTCTTGTCCTTGCCCTTGCGCGGGGGCGACCCCTCGATGAAGCCCGGCTTGTCGCACGGGTTCCACGGCTTGCAGCGGTCGTACTCCCACAACTCGCGGAACTCCAGATCCCAGCCGTACGGGAACCAGGACCCGTCGACATCGACTTCGGCGTCACGGCCGCCTCGGCCGCCGGATCCGTCCGACGGCAGCACCCGGGATCCGGGACTCCAGCCGGAGCCCTCGGAGGAGCCGGCGCCGGGCCAACTCGGCGGGTTCGCCGGAACACCCGGGGCGGGGCCCGGGCTCTCCGCGCCCGGCGGCCTCTCGTAACCGGGCGGGATCTCCGGCGACCAGCCGCCACGGCCCCGCGCGATGTCGTCGATGACGGACATCACATCGCCGGCGGCGCCCGCGCTCCCGCCGCCCGCCGGGACTCCCGAGGAGAGTCCGTGCGCGCTGTACAGCGGCGCGGATCCCCCATCCCCGCCGGAGCGGTACGCGGTCACCGTGCTGTCCCACACGATGTCCTCCTGCTCCGTCCCGGACACGGGCCGCGCGGTCAGACCCGTCGGGTCGGAGTCGCTGACCGGTGAGTTGCCCGCGTACGCGTAGCCGTGGAGCTGCCTCGGGTCCTCGGCGTCGAGGATCGGGTCCACCGAGAGAAAGGCCCCGGTGTCCGGGTCGTACTGACGGGCCCCGAGGTGGGTCAGCCCGGTCGTGGCGTCCAGCGTGCCGCCGACGAAGCCCCGCTCGCCCGGCCAGGTACCGCCTGCCGGGCCGCGCGGCGCCCCGTAGGGCAGGTGCCGCCGCACGGTGGCGGTGAGATCGGCCGCGTTGACGGCCGTGTCCGCCGTGCCCGCCTGATCCTCCGTCAGCCAGCTGACCCCGGCCGGGGTGCGGACGGCGACACCGGTCCCGTCGACCGCGTAGTAGCGGGTCCCGGTGACGGTCCCGGTGGCGGTGTCCAGCCGCAGTTCGGTGTCGTCGCCGAGCTGGAGTGTGGTGCCGCCGGGGTCGCGGCGGACGAGACGCTCGCCGTCGGCGTCGTAGACGAAGGAGGTCGTCACCGCACCTGCGGTCACCTGTGCGAGCCGTCCCTCGGGGTCCCAGGTCAGAGTCTGGCCGGGGCGAGTGACGGTGTTCCCGGCCGCGTCGTAGCCGTACCGGTCCGTCCGCGTCCCGGTGGTCACGGACTGGAGCCGGTGCGGGCCCGCCGTACCGGGCGCCGGGTAGCCGTAGTCCCGGACGGTGTCGCCGCCGGCGGCGTGCCGGATCTCCCGGGTGCGGTTGCCAGCCTGGTCGTAGCCGTAGGTGTGCCAGTACGGGGCGGGCCCGCCGAGGGCGGCGGTGCTCGGCCCGGCGGCGCAGTTCGTGGCCGTCGTCCAGGCGTCCGTCAGCCGCCGCAGGGAGTCGGAGCGGAAGCACTGCCGGTCGCCGGAGACCGCGTCGGCGCTGGACACGATGTTCCCGGCCGGGTCGTGGCCCACGGTGGTGTCGGCGGTGACGGCGCCGGTGTCCAGTTGGGTGCGCAGCCCGGTGACGAGCCGGGTGGCGGGGTCGTAGGCGTAGGAGCGCAGCATCCGGCCGCCGAGTACGCGGTCATCGACCCTGCCGGTCTCGCCGTAGCCGGTCGATGTCACATAGGACTGCTCGGCGGAGACGAGCGAGTCGGTGCGGCCGAGTGGGGTGTATCCGGTCATCAGGGTCTCGGCGGGCAGTCCGCCGGCGGCGGGCAGGGTCCTGGCGGTGACCTGGCCGATCTGGTTGTACGCGGTGGTGGACTCGTAGCGGCCGGCCAGCGCGCCCTCACGCGCGGGGACGGTCAGGGCGCTGCCGGTGGGCAGCCCCAGGTCGTTGTAGCCGAGGACGTCGGTGCGGTAGGCGGCGCCGCCGTCGTAGCGGATCGCCGCCGCTTCCTCGCCGATGCCGCGCGGCGCCGAGTCGTAGGTCCACTCGGCGATCCGGCGTCCGGCCGGGGAGCCCTCGAAGAGCCCGGTGCGCCGGTCGAGCGCGTCATAGGTGTGCGCGAGTGTGGTGCCGCGCGCGTCGGTGACCGCCGACAGCCGGTCCTTGTCGTCGTAGGTCATGGTGGCGGTGCCCTTGTCGGGGTCCTCCGCCGCCGTCTGACGGCCTCTCAGGTCGTAGCGGAATCGCCAGATGTTTCCTGCGGGGTCGGTGACCGAGGCACGCCTGCCCGCCTTGGTGTAGGTGTAGGCGGTGGCGAGGTGTGCACCGCTGGGCGCGTCCCCGGTGTACTGGCGCAGCTCGGTCAGCCGGCCCCGGACGTCGTTGATCCGGGTGACGGGCGTTCCGCCCGTCGGCGGGTCCTCGCTGATCCGGTCGCCGCCGTGGGTGTAGGTGGTGCGATGCCGCTCCGCGCCCGCCGAGCGCAGGATCTCCGCGGTGGTGCGGCCCGCTCCGTCGTACTCGTACACGGTCCGCGACGGCACGGCGTCGTCGTTCACGACCAGCAGGGCCGGGGCGGCGGCGGCGGGATTGTAGTAGGTGGCGTTGGTGGCGAGGACCCGGCCGCCCGCGTCGTACGCGGTGTCGGTGACCATCCGTCCCTGCTGCGACGGTGTGGGCTCCTGGGTCTGCCGCTCCCGCAGCAGTCCGTCGTAGAGGGTGTGGCTGACGGTGTGGTCGCCGCCGGCGAGGAGTCGCCGGGTGGTGACGGCGGCGGGCGCGTCGGCGGATATCCGGTACTCGAACCGGACGGTCGGCGATGCGGTGGCGGGCCGTCCGGGCCGCCAGCCCGTGGTGAGGCGGCCGAGGGCGTCATAGGCGCGGGTGGCGCGGCGGCCGTTGGGGTCGACGGTGGCCGTGGTCAGGCCCCGCGCGGGTTCCGCCTCGGTCACGGTGGTGTGGCCGAGCGGATTGGTCACGGTCGTCTTCTCCAGGGGTCCGCCGGTGGCGGGCTGGTAGGCGGTGAGGGTCTTCGCGCCGAGGGCGTCGTACGCCTCGGTGACCCGGCCGTGCACGTCGTGGACGGCGCGCGAGACGGTGGCGTACACCGGCCGGCCCGCGTCCCAGGAGGCGAGTTCCTCGGTACGGGTGACATCGCCCTTCACCGGCGGGGTGCCGAACTCGGTGGCGCCGTCGTAGTAGGTGCGCTCGTCGGAGACCACGTCCGCCGGTGCCGGGTCCTGGCCCGCGCCGGCCGGGCACGGCGCGGCGGCGGTGAGCACCCGGCCGGGCCGGTTCAGTATCCAGGCCGTGGTGTTGCGCGAGTACGACGTGGTGGTGCACACATCGTCGTCGGCCACGGTCACATCGCCCCGGTCGTGGACCTTGACCGGGCTGCCGTAGGCGTCGTACTCGGTACGGGTCTCCGAGGTGCGCGAGCCGCCCGCCGCCAGCGCGGTCCGGGTCTGTACGGCGACGACCTTCAGGATGCGGGCCTCCAGCGGGCCGCTCTCCCGGTTCCGTACGGCCGTCGGTTCGGACAGCCACGGCTCGTGCAGTTCGGCGGAGATCTCGGCGCCCGTCACGGGGTCCCGGACGACGGTCTCCCGGGCGAATCCGGCGAATCCGGGCCGGTCCTCACGGGGTGTGCCCTGCCAGGTGAACCGCACCTCGCGGCGGGTGCCGTCGAGGAGCAGGTCGCCGTGCATACCGCGCAGGAACAGGTGCTCGGTCAGGGTGTGCCGGCCGTTGGCCTCACCGGTGCGGACCTTGACGCGCTGGTAGCCGCGCCACGAGCCCCAGGTCTTGAAGCGGGTGGGCACCAGTTCGGCGTCGTCGTGCCGCCAGGCCGCGCCGTCCTCGATGTACTCGTAGCGCGTCGACTTGGTGGGCGAGCCGCCGACGCGGTCGATCTCGTCGACCCGGCCGACGACGTACTTGGCGAAGAAGTCGAGCCGTGGCGAGGGCCCGCCCGCCTGGAGCCACCGGGTGGGGAAGCACTTCTTGGCGTTCTGGTCCTGTCTCGGCAGGGCGTGCGCGTCGCAGGTGTCGCCCGCGTAGGTGATGTGGACGGTGCCGCCGGTCTCGTTGTGGACGTCGGTGAGCCGCCACTTGTTCATGGGCTGGAGGCCGTCGCCCGTGGTGATCCGGTTCGGCTTCTGGATGCCGTCGAACCGCACCTCGGGCAGGGTGACCGGGGTGCCGCCCGTGTGTCCGGTGCGCTGGACGGACCGCAGCCACAGGGTGGGGGTGGTCAGGTCGGCGGTGTCGGGGAAGATGTGGTTCAGCGTCCAGGAGTCGACATCGGTGAACCGGCCGCCGCTCAGCACCTGGGTGGTGATCTTCGACAGCCTGACCGTGCTCCAGAACGTGGGGCCCGCCGCCGGGCACGAGCCGCCGGAGCAGTTCAGGTCCCAGGGGGTGTCGGGCCAGTTCGCGGGGACCGCCGGGTCGCACACCGAGCCGGGGACACAGCGCGGCGCGCTGGTGAACAGCACCCGCGCGCTCGGCGCGACGGTGCCGTCCGCGCGTCCGCCGTACTCGATGCGGGCGAGCCGGCCGCCGCGCACATACTCGGTGGCGTCGGACGGCGTGCTGTTCCGGCCGTAGTGGTTGATCTCGGTGTCGTATGTGTACGAGATGGTGTCGCCGTGCGGGCCGGTGACGGTCTCCAGGGTCCAGCGGTACGCCTGGAGGCACCAGGAGGTGGCGAAGGAGGGGCCGTGGCAGGGCTCCCCGGCCTCGTTTCCGTACACGGGCACCGTCCAGGCGGACTTGGCGGCCCCGGTGCGGCCGAAGGTGTACCGGGTGCCGTCGGGGCCGGTCACGGTCCAGTACTCGCCGTCGTTGTCGCCGTTGGTGGCGCCGGTGCCCAGCTCGACGCGCCAGCCGTCGTCGTCGGCGACCCGCCAGGTGTTCCTGGCGACGTCCCACACCAGTTCGCCGGTGGCCCCGGGCAGCACGAGGTGCGCCGACTGGCCGTCCCAGCACAGGTCGCCCTTCCCGGCGTGGCCGTCCTCCGCGCACGGTGTGTAGGTGCGCTCGATGAAGCCGGGCTCGTAGCCGAAGCCCTCGCCGACCCATGACGACTGGTTGTTGGTGGAGGCGGTGCGCCCGTCGACGATGGACGAGGTGTACGACAGTGCCACGTTCGGGACCGGGCCGGGCGCGGGCGGCACCTGGACCGGGTAGTTCCAGGAGAAGTCACCGGACTGGATGCCGACGGCCCAGGTCGCGGAGGGGGCGAGGGACGTCGGGGAGAAAGTGCCGGCCTCGCTGCCCGCGCCCGCGATCAGGGCGTAGGTGGTGGCGTGGGTGGTAGTGGGCGGGACGCTCTTCCCCGGGCCGCTCTGCCCTGGGCCGCTCTTCCCCGGGTCGCTCTTCCCCGGGCCGCTCTTCCCCGGGCCGCTCTTCCCCGGGCCGCTCTCCCCCGGGACGTGGGCAGCCGTCCTCGCGGGGTCGACCGTGACCCGGATCCGGCCCGCGGCGGTGTCGTTCCGCGCCGGGAGCACCGCCCGGGTCGCGAGGTCCACGACCCGCAGCCGGGACGCGTAGTCACCGCCGAACGCCGTACGGAAGCCGGAGTAGTCCAGGTCCACGGCGACCTTCCCGGCCGCCCTCGGCACCCGGAACAGCACACCGTTGATCCCCGCCTTCCGCGCGGCGGCCCGGTCCAGCACCTCGACCCCGCCGGCCGCCCGCGCGCCGACCGCCCGCGCGGCGGCGGTCCCGGTCCCCGCCATGGGCCAGACGGCCGCCGGCGGCGCGGTGACCGCCTTCGCGTCGACCGCGAGCCGGGGCGGTGGCGCCTTCTTCGCCACGGTGCCGGGTACGGGCTTCTCCCCCGGCCGCCCGGACCAGGCGGGAGCCTTGTCCCCGGGAGCGTTCGCCGCCCCGGCCGGCCCGGTCACCATCAGCGAGAGCACCAGCGCGACGACCACCGCGTGTACGGCCCTGCGCCGGCGCCTCACCGTTGCGAGCAGTGCGAGCATGCTGGTCCTCCCCCACAGCGACCGAGGGCACGGCACCTGCCGGGCCCAGCGGTCAGCCTGGTGGGGCGGAGGGGTGTTCGGGCAGGTCGGGGGACAGGTCCGAACGGATCCGAACAGCCGGACGGTCACTTCCAGGCCCTGTCCACCTGCTCATTGATGGCGTCGCTGGCCTTCATGCCCACGAACGTGCCGATGACTCCACCGATGAACGCGCCCGCGGCGGTGCCCAGTACCGGGAAGAAGCTGCCGATCGCGCCGCCGATGAGCGCGCCCGTCTTCGCTCCCGCCCAGACCGCTCCGGCGTCGATACCCGTCTTCACACCCGCCTTGAGGACGCTGTCTCCCTGGGCGAGGTTGGCCTGGAACGTCAGCACCGCCCCGGCGCCGCCGAGCCGCTGCCCGAGCGCCTTGTGCCAGGGTTTGGTCACCGGGCCCTGCTTGCGGTAGCGGGCCGCGTCCTTCGAGGCGGGCCACTCCTTCTTCCACTTCTCGGCCCGCTTGTCGTGCTCCTTCGCCCCCGTGATCGGCGCCCCGCCGATGGTCGCGGCGTCCGCCGCGTCCTTCCACTGGTTGCCGCCCGCCTTCTTCTTGTTCTTCTTGGCGTCCTGGCGGATCTTCGCGTCGGGCCCGTCGCACTGACGCGGGTTCTCACACTTGCGCGCCGGTTTCTTGGCGGCGGGGGGCTTCTTCTTGTTCTTCTTCGCGTCCTGGCGGATCTTCGTAT
>NZ_JBSGUP010000439.1:0-6922 GCF_053607985.1 Streptomyces sp. NPDC055078 | reverse complement strand
GAACCCGCTGGTCCGGGGCGGCGGCCCTTGGTGCGGCCCTTGGTGCGGCCCTTGGTGCGGCCCTTGGTGCGGCCCGCGCGGGCAGGCCGCGCGGTGCGGGCAGACAGTCCCGGCTATGCCGTCGGTGCGGGCAGACAGTGCCGACGTGCCTTTGGTGCCGTCGGTGCGGGCCGCGCGGCTCCCGGGCGAAGGGTCAGTCGGCGGGCGGGAGTTCGCCGGAGCCGCGCGGGATGAGACGGGTCGGCAGATCGGTGCGCTCCGGGATGAGCGGGGTGCCGTCGAGGCGGCGGAAGAGGCGTTCCGCCGCGGTGCGGCCCAGCGCGGCGGCGTCCTGGGCGATGACCGTGATACCGAGCAGATCGGCGAGTTCGATGTCGTCGAAGCCGACCAGGGCGACCGGCCGTTCCCGCTCCGCCAGCACCCGTACGGCCGTCACCATCACCCGGTTGTTCCCCGCGAAGACCGCAGTGACCGGCTCCGGCCCCGACAGGATCCCGGTGACCGCGGAGCGCACCCGCTCCGGCGCGGTGGAACCCAGCGACACCCAGGAGGCGGCCACGTCGAGTCCGGCCTCCTCCATCGCGGCGCGATAACCCCGCAGCCGTTCGACGGCCGTGTGGATACGCGGCTGGTCGCCGATGAACCCGATCCGGCGGTGGCCGTGCGCGATCAGATGGGCCACGCCCGCCCGCGCGCCGCCGAAGCTGTCGGAGAGGACCACGTCGGCGTCGATCCGCCCCGGCGGACGGTCCACGAACACGGTCGCGATGCCCGCCTTGATCTCCGGCTCCAGATAGCGGTGGTCATGGCCGGCGGGGATCACGATCAGACCGTCGACCCGGCGCGCGCACAGCGCGAGCGCCAACTCCTGCTCCCGGTCCGGGTCCTCGGCGCTCGACCCGTTGATGAGCAGTGCGCCGTGCGCCCGCGCGACCTCCTCGACCGCGCGGCTCAGCGGGCCGTAGAACGGGTCGGCGAGGTCTTCGAGCACCAGGCCGATGGACGCGGTGCGGCCCTTGCGCAGCACCCGTGCGCTGTCGTTGCGCCGGAAGCCCAGGGACGCGATCGCCTCCTGCACCCGGCGCTCGGTGTCGGTGGTGACTCCGGGCTCGCCGTTGACTACGCGGGAGACCGTCTTGAGACCAACTCCCGCACGTGCGGCGACGTCCTTCATGGTGGGCCGATTGCCGTAGCGGGTCTCGGGTCCGCGGGGGCGTCCGGGCGCATGCAGGGAACGGTCGGTTTCGGCCACAGTGCGTAATCCTGTCGTCGTACTGAGTGTGCGAATGTGTAGCGACGAGCATAGGACCTGGACAACGTTGTCAGGTGAATGGAGACTGTTCCCGAATCCGCAGGTCCGACCAGTTTCCGGGGGATCCACACCGATGCATACCGACCTCGTCGCCGCACTGGACATAGGTGGCACCAAGATCGCCGGCGCGTTGGTGGACGGTGACGGCCGCATCCGGGTGCGGACCCAGCGCGCCACGCCCGCCCTGGAGGGCGCGGAGACCGTGATGGCCGCCGTCGAAGCGGTTCTCGGGGAGCTGTCCGCCGCGCCGATGTGGGCGCGGGCGTCGGCCGTCGGCATCGGAAGCGCCGGTCCCGTGGATGCGTCCGCGGGTACCGTCAGCCCGGTCAATGTCCCGTCCTGGCGTGAGTTTCCGCTGGTCGCGAGGGTTTCCACGGTGACCGGCGGTCTGCCTGTCGAACTGGTGGGCGATGGAGTGGCCATCGCCGCTGCTGAGCACTGGCAGGGCGCCGCCCGGGGACATGACAACGCCCTGTGCATGGTCGTCTCCACCGGTGTCGGCGGCGGACTCGTCCTCGGCGGCAGGCTGCACCCGGGGCCGACCGGCAACGCCGGGCACATAGGCCATATCAGCGTCGATCTGGACGGTGACCTCTGCCCCTGCGGCGCGCGCGGCTGTGTGGAGCGGATCGCGAGCGGCCCGAACATCGCCCGCCGGGCCCTGGAGGGCGGCTGGCGCCCGGGCCCGGACGGCGACATCTCCGCCGCCGCCGTGGCCCTCGCCGCGCGGGCCGGGGACCCGGTCGCCGTCACCTCCTTCGAACGGGCGGCACAGGCGCTCGCCGCCGCGATCGCCGCCACGGCGACCCTGGTGGAGATAGAGACCGCGGTGATCGGCGGGGGCGTGGCGGGCGCGGGCGATGTCCTGTTCACACCGCTGCGGCGCTCCCTGCGGCAGTACGCCACACTCTCCTTCGTCCAGCGGCTGACCGTCGCCCCGGCGCTGACCGGCGCGGACGCCGGGCTGGTGGGCGCGGCATCGGCCGCGCTCCTGGCCGACCGGGACGAGCCGGCCCCGGCGGCGGGCTGAGCCCGGGGAGCCCGGGGAGCCCGGGGAGCCCGGGGAGCCCGGGGAGTCCGGGGCCGTACGTCGCCCGGGCCGGCCCTCAACCGCGGCCGCGTGACCGGCGGATGCCGTCCGCACCGCCGCGGCCCGGGTTCCCGCCCCGCCGCTGATCCGGATCGACGGCGGGGGCCGCGGGTCCTGCCCGGGGCGGGTCGATGGGGGTGCCCGCGAGCGGGCCGGGGCGGGCGTAGGGGCGCCCTGTGAACGGGCCGGGGCGGGCCGATGGGCCCCCTGCGAGCGGGCTGACGCGGGGTTCGCGGACCGGTTCCGTACCGGATTCGGCTGTTCGGTCATAGAGGCGAGCGCGATGCCCGGTTCCGGTGCCGATCCACCGGACTGTCAGCATCCGATCTTGAGATCGGCCCAGTCGGCATGGTCAATATCGATACCGTCCTCTTTACCGGAGACCACAAGGCATACGACACACAGCCCTTGGGTGTCTGCTGAAACCAACCGGGCGCGATCGGTGTTGGTCAGTACGCGCGTTGACGGTACCCGCGCGCCGTCCGGCCGGATCCCTGGCGGCGGGCCCCTTGCCGTGGTCCGGCCGGGACCGTACGAGGACGGCGGGCGGCCGGTGGACGTACGCGGGAATCGGGTGGTGACCGCCCGCCCGCGGCCGCAGCCCGTAATGCTGCGCGAGCATCCCGGCGATCTGCCCGGTACTCATATCCAACGCGAGCATGCCCCCGCGTGCACTCCGGATCACCTTCTGACGAACACTGCCAGACCGATGTGATTCCGTCATGTCCTATTATTCATAGGATTGTTGTTCTCTCCGGGTGGGGCGTCTGAGGTACCGGGCGGCAGCGCCCGGGATCGGAGGGAGACACCGGGGCCCGGACCACCTGCACCGGGCCTGCCGGGCCGGGCCCCGAAAGGGTCACGACGCGGTTTCCGCACGCACCAGCCACAACCCCGCCCCGTGGATGGCGAACCATTCCAGTTCCGCCCGGTACAAAGGGTCGCTTCGGCTGATGCCCGCCCGCGACACGGCGACGATCCCCCAGGCGGCGCCGGTGCGTACGGTGTGCTGGGCCCGGGCCCACCCGGGCCGCAGTGCGGGCGGGATGTCCCCGGTGGTGTCGGCGAACGACGCGACCACCGCCCAGCCGCTCGCCGCGGCCAGACCGTGTGCTTGGGCCAGGTGCCCGCCCGGATCACCCCCGGTATCGCACAGTGCGTACAGCACCACACCCGCCGGGCCCGCCTCGGCCGCTGTCCTGGAGGCGGCGGAGTCCCGGTTGATCTGCCGGCGCCGCGCCACCAGCCCGCGGGTGCCGGAAGACGTGTCCGCACGGCGGGCGAGTTCCGAAACGCGTGACGCTGCCACCGCGGACGGCATCAGCACATACGGCCTGTGCACGAAAGAATCCTTGCGTTGAGAGAAGGGGAGATGACGGGAAACACGTGGCCGACCGGCCGGCGCGGACACCCGAGCCGGAGGGCCCGGGGGCCGCACGGCATCGTCCTCGCCACGGTCGGCGGATCCTGGCACTACGGCACCGGACTCGCCAAGGTCACAGTCGCCGAGGACAGCACTGCCGAGGGCAGGCTCATCGGCCGCTCATCGTTCATGCAAGCCCGGTCCCAGGCGGAGGTGCCGATCGCCGGCGACCTGTCCGCCCGTACCGCCTACGCCGACAGCGAGCGGGAGACCCAGGTGTCCCCGCTGCTGCTGGAGGAGTGGATGCCGGCCTTCCTCGCCCAGCTCGCCGCCCCCGGAGCGCACTTCACCCGCGCCACCTCCCAGACGGGGAACCGGCTCCTGTACGTCTTCGATCCGGACCGCGAGTCGTTCGCGGCGTTCACGGAGAAAGGGGAGACCTGGACGGTCCGCCAGGGCGGCCCCCTGCGGCTGTGGGACACGATCGAACAGGCCCTCGCCGCATGGCAGGACGCCGGAAGCCCCGACATCACCGCCGTGCGGCTGCACATCACGCAGGAGACCCACACCTACTGGACCGAATGGCACCCGACGCTCCGCTGGCAGCATCACCTTCTCTGATCCAGAGCGACGCGATCACGGGACGCACTGCTCTGCTGGGGCAGGAGCCTTCGGACCACAGGGAAGCAGGATGGACGACGAGCCACTGTCGGACTGGGCGGAGCGCCACGACGCGAAGATCGGACGACTTCGAGCGGTACCGCTCGTGTCTGGCGACGGCCCCAAGCTCACACCTCAACCCGGACGCGCCCCGCGCCATCCAACGGTGGAACGGGTACGCCTGGGAACCGCACGCGTTCGCGGCCAACCTCGCCGAGGCTCAACGCATTCTGCACCCGCGGGCCGAGGAACCGCCGAACGCGACAGCGCCGGAGCCCCAACCACTCACGGATGGCCGGGGCAGGCACCGAAAGCCCCACCCTGGCGAATGAACCCCCGCTCCGGCGCGCAGCAGGGTCAACCACCCCATGTCGTTCGGTGTCAAGCGGCATGGGGGTGGACGTGGTGCGACCAGGCGGTCGTTTCGTCGTAGTGGGTGCGGGTTTTGAGGCAGCCGTGGAGGATGCCGACGAGGCGGTTGCCGAGCTGGCAGAGGGCGAGGAGGCGACCGCGGCCTCAGGCACGACGAACACCCGGGCCAGCCCCCCGGGCCCACCGCCGAACCGGGAAGCCCGTCGTCGAGCTGGATGAGCGACCACAGGACGCCGTGGGTGAGATCGTCGAGCACATGCGCGCGGCACCGACAGGGCTCCCGCCCGCTCGCGCCGTGCAGGGCCCGGCGGGCGGTCGAGGAGTCCACGGCGTAGAGGCAAAGGCTGTCATCCCCGCGGTCCACCCCCACCAGCAGACCGCGGCGAGCCGGGCGCACGAAGTCCCTGACCGTGTCCCGGTCGTGGGCGAGGAGACTGACGCGGTCATCGCAGCCGGCGGGTGTCGGTGGCCAGTTAGATGAGCCCCTCATCACGGAAGGGCCCCCGACGCCCACGGTTCGTGTGGTGGCGCCGCCGGCCCAGGGGCCGACTTGGGTTTGGGTGTTCTGCCATCCTGGCGGACGGTCGCCCGGACGTTCTTCAGCCGCCGTCGCACGGGTCGTTGTCCACAGGCATCGGCTTGGTGTCGGCCGCCAGACAGGAGGAGTACACCCGCGGCGGCGTGGGCTGCGACTCCGGTTTCGACGTGGCGTGCACGGTAATGATCGCCGCGGCACCGACGAGGGTCAGCCCTGCCATCGCGGCGAGCCAGGTACTGCGGCTCACCGATCGCCACGGAAGTGGGTGCGGAGCTCGTCGGCGCAGTCGTCCTCGGCGCCGACCCGCACTCGCGAGAAGGCCACCACTCCGTCTCCCCTGCCTTCCTGCCTGGCCTTGGCCAACTGCATCTCGATGTCCGCGATGTACTCGCCGCACTCGGCGCTGACAGGCTTCTCGGGCTGCGGGTCCGGTGCCGAGGAGCCCTTCAGCCCGGCAGTGGCGGCGAGGCCGGCCGCGCACAGCATCGCCCACGCGGCAACCCACGTGCGGCGGCTCATCCGTATCGGCTTGGGCACCCACGCATCCTACGAGCGCCGCGGCGGAGCTGCCGCCGAATCGAGGCTTCCTCATCGACGGGTGCAACGACGGAGCCGGCCGGCATCGCCGACAAGGGGCGACGGTTCCGGCCGATCGCGCGTCAGCTTCGACCGGCGTTCGCGGCGGCTTCGGCCTCGGCGCCGATGTCTCCGTAGCGGGCTTCGCGGTCCTACCGGAATGTCGGCGAGCAGGCGGTACAGGTCGCCGGAGGCCGTCGGGGACCGGGCGTTGGTCCGCACGGAGTTGGGCACGGGCCGACCTCGATCGGACGAGCCCGGCGTTTCAGCACCCCTGCTCACGCAGGCGCGCCACCTCGTGCCGCCAGAACGTCGCGACATTGAACGCCCCGCCCAGGTCGGGCAGTTCCGCGAGATCGTCGTCGGACACGTCCACGAGGGTTCCGCCCGCGGCCTTCACCTGCATCGAGAACCGGCTGAGGGTGTCAATGCTGAGCGCTTGGAGGACGGCCCGTTCGACGCAGTCGGCGGCGCTGGTGAGTCCGTGGCCGCGCAGGATGACGACCGGGCGGCCGTCCATGGCCCGCAGCATCTCCTGGGCGAGTGCCCTGCTGCGCACGAGTACCGACCGTGGGTAGACGGGAACCCCCCCGGCGGCGAGGTGGGCGCCGGGAATGTCATAGGCACCCAGGATGGGGCGGATGCCCAGTCCCGCGAGGTCGGCGGCCACAATGGCCGGGGGGTGGGCGTGCACGACCGCCGAGACGTCGGGTCGTTCACGGAGCAGTTCGGTGTGCAGCGGCAGTTCGTTCGGAACGGTGTACCCGCCGGTGAGCTCAGCGGCGCCGGCCGGGTTTCCGCGGAGATCGACCCAGTGGATGTCCTGGGCATCGGTGTGGGCGAGGCCGCGTTCGCGTGGGCCGCGGCAGCGTACGAGCAGGGTGGTGTCGTCGATCCGCAGGCTGATGTGGCCGAGGACCCCGTCGGCGAGCCCGCGGGCCGCGAGTACCCGGCAGGCACGCGCGACGAGGTCACGCTGGGCGGGCGTCGGCGGCTTCGGCGTCATACGGC
>NZ_JBSGUP010000438.1:0-6923 GCF_053607985.1 Streptomyces sp. NPDC055078 | reverse complement strand
CCCACCCACCACACCCACAACCACCCCAAAGCCCCGAGCCCAAGCCCCCCGGCCGCAACGACCCTCCGCACCCAAAGGACCCCCATGCCCCTCGAAGCCGCACTCCTGGAGATCCTCGCCTGCCCCGCCTGCCACTCCCCCCTCACCGACCGCACGGCAGCCGACACCCCCGAGCTGATCTGCACCGGCACGGACTGCGGCCTCGCCTACCCCGTACGGGACGACATCCCCGTACTCCTCGTCGACGAGGCACGCACCCCCGCCTGACCGGCACCCCCGCCTGACCGGCACCCCGCCCGACCGGCACCCGGGCCCGACCGGCACCCGGCAGCCAAAGCCCCCGCACAGCCCACTCACAGCCCCCCGCAGCCCCGGCGGCCCCGGCAGCCCCCCGAACCGCCCCGCCCACACCCCATCGCGGTCCCAGCGACAAACACGGTCCCAGCGAACCGCACGGCGATCGGAGACCCCACCCCATGCTCGACGAGTCCCTCCTCGACGCCCCCGAAGCCCTCGCCCGCGCCGACCGCCGAGGACTCCTGCGGGGCGCCGCCGAGGCGGGAGCACGCGTCCGCACCGCCGCCCGCCACGCCGCCGAGGCGGGCATCGCCGAACTGAAGCCCGAGGGCCGCCCCCGCGCCGTCCTCGTCGCGGGGTCCGGCACGGCCGCCACCGGCGTCGCCGATCTGATCGGCGCGCTCGCCGGAGCAGGCGCCCCCGTCACCCGCCTCCACCCCGCCGGCGTCGCCCCCGCCGTCGGCGCCCTGCGCTGGTCGCTCCCCGGCTGGTCGGGCTCCCTGGACCTCCTCCTCATCGCCACCACCGACGGCAGCGAACCCGGCCTCGCCCTCCTCGCCGAGCAGGCGTACCGCCGTGGCTGCACCGTCGTCGCCGTCGCCCCAGAGCACTCCCCGCTGGCCGAGACGGTAGGCGGCGCGCACGGCCTGGTCGTCCCCATGGCCACCGCCCCGCACGAGCTGTACGAGGAGACCCAGGCGGCGAGCCCCGGCGCGCTGTGGGCCCTGTTCACCCCGCTGCTCGCGCTCCTCGACCGCGTCGGCCTGCTGGAGGCGCCCCCCGAGACCCTCGCCAGGGTCGCCGACCGCCTCGACCGCACCGCCGAGCGCTGCGGCCCGGCCATCGCCACCTACAGCAACCCCGCGAAGACCCTCGCCGCCGAACTCGCCGACAGCCTCCCGCTGATCTGGACGGAGGGACCGGGCGCC
The DNA here is from genome assembly GCF_053607985.1 of Streptomyces sp. NPDC055078. Classification (NCBI taxonomy): domain Bacteria; kingdom Bacillati; phylum Actinomycetota; class Actinomycetes; order Kitasatosporales; family Streptomycetaceae; genus Streptomyces; species Streptomyces sp. NPDC055078. Next base: position 5,697 of record NZ_JBSGUP010000438.1, on the reverse strand, counting down.
GCCCCCGCCGGCCGCCGCTTCGCCGCCGTACTGGCCGAGTTGTCCGGCCGCCCCGCCCTCGTCGCCGAGCTGCCCGAGGCGCTGCCCGCCCACGGCGTCCTGCTCGCGGGCGCCTTCGCCGCCGGAGCCGACCCGGACGACTTCTTCCGCGACCGCGTCGAGGAACCGCAGGCCCTGCGCGCCCGGGTCGTCCTGCTGCGCGACCGCCCCACCGGCGGACTGACCGCCGCGCCCGCCGCCCGCGAACTCGCGCTCGGCCACGACACCCCCATCAGCGAACTCGAACCCGACAACAGCACCGATTCCGAGGCCGGCAACCACCTACTGGAGTCGATCGCCGAACTCGTCGCCGTCACCGACTTCGCCGCCGTCTACCTGGCCCTCGCCACCCCCGCCACTCCCACCTGACCCGCATCGACAACCCCCGCCCAGCACAGAGCACCGGGAAAGAACCACCATGGACCGCCTCGCCAACACCGTGCGCCCCTACGCCTGGGGCTCCACGACCGCCATCCCGGAACTGCTCGGCATCGCCCCCACCGGCGAGCCCCAGGCCGAGATGTGGATGGGCACCCACCCGGGAGCGCCCTCCCGGCTCGACCGAGGCCCTCTCAGCGAGGTGATCGCGGCCGACCCCGTACGCGAACTCGGCCCCCCGGCCGCCGAGAAGTTCGGCCCCCGCCTCCCGTTCCTCCTCAAGATCCTGGCCGCCGGAGCGCCCCTCTCCCTCCAGGTCCACCCCGACCTCGCCCAGGCGAAGGAGGGATACGCCGCCGAGGAGCGCGCGGGCATCCCGATCGACGCCCCGCACCGCAACTACAAGGACGCCAACCACAAACCCGAACTGATCTGCGCGCTCACCCCCTTCGACGGCCTGTGCGGATTCCGCCCGCCGCTGGACACCGCGGATCTGCTCGCCGGACTCGGCGTCGACTCGCTCAAGCCGTACGTGGACGTCCTGCACGCCCACCCGCAGGACGCCGCCCTGCGCGAGGTCCTCACCGCCGTACTCACCGCCGACCGCGAGGAGATGGCGGCGACCGTCAGCGAGACCGCCGCCGCGGCGCAGCGGCTCGGCGGCCCCTACACCCCCTACGCGCAGACCGCCCACCACTACCCCGGCGACCCGGGCGTCATCGCCGCGCTGCTGCTCAACCATGTCCGCCTCCAGCCCGGGGAGGCCCTCTTCCTCGGCGCGGGCATCCCGCACGCGTATCTGAACGGTCTCGGTGTCGAGATCATGGCCAACTCCGACAACGTCCTGCGCTGCGGACTGACCCCCAAACACATCGACGTCCCCGAACTCCTGCGCGTCGTCCGGTTCGAGGCCGCCGACCCCGGCATCCTGCGCCCGGAGGCGTCGGAGTCCGGCGAGGAGGTCTACGACACCCCGGGGGACGAGTTCCGGCTGTCCCGCTACGCCCTCGCGCCGGACGCGGCGGTACGGGACCTCACGGCCCCCACCCCCCAGATCCTGCTCTGCACGGCCGGCCGGGTCACGGCCGGCGAACTGACGCTGGCCCCGGGGGATTCGGTGTTCGTCCCGGCCGGTGAGACCACCCGGATCTCCGGCGCGAACGGCCACGCGGGAACGCTCTTCCGCGCCACTGTGGTCATCTGACCCGGAGCCGCCCGCCGGGGCTGCGACAATGCCCGCGAAGTCCGGGGCAGCCATCAGGCGTCCGTCCCGGCCCGGGAGCACGACCGGCACACCGCGTCCGGTCCGGCCCGTTCCGGGAACACGAAGGCGTACGAAGGGACATCCGGCACACATGAGCGCGTCAGGCGGAATCAAGGCGATCGTGGCGGCACTCGTCGCCAACCTCATGATCGCGGTAGCGAAGTTCGTGGCGTTCCTCTTCAGCGGCTCCTCGTCGATGCTCGCGGAGAGCGTCCACTCCCTCGCGGACTCCGGCAACCAGGGCCTGCTGCTCCTCGGCGGCCGACGGGCCAAACGCGAGGCCACCCCGCAACACCCCTTCGGCTACGGCCGCGAACGCTATATCTACGCCTTCCTCGTCTCCATCGTCCTCTTCTCGGTCGGCGGCATGTTCGCGATCTACGAGGGCTACGAGAAGATCAAGGACCCGCACGCGATCGAGGCGTGGTACTGGCCGGTGGGCGTCCTCGTCTTCGCGATCATCGCCGAGACCTTCTCCTTCCGTACGGCGATCAAGGAGTCGAACGAGGTCCGCGGCTCGCTCTCCTGGAAGGAGTTCGTCCGCCACGCCAAGGCCCCCGAACTGCCCGTCGTCCTCCTCGAAGACCTCGGCGCGCTGGTCGGCCTGGTCCTCGCACTCGTCGGTGTGAGCCTGGCCCTGGCCACCGGCGACGGCGTCTGGGACGGCATCGGCACCCTCTGCATCGGCGTGCTGCTCATCCTCATCGCGATCGTCCTGGCGGCCGAGACCAAGTCCCTGCTGCTGGGCGAGGCGGCGGGCGCGGAGGAGGTACGGCGGATCGAGGCCGCGATCGTCGACGACGCCACCGTCACCCGCATCATCCACATGCGTACGCTCCACCTCGGCCCGGAGGAACTCCTCGTCGCCGCGAAGATCGCGGTCCCCGGCGACTCCACCGCCACCGACATCGCCGGATCGATCAACGCCGCCGAGGAGCGCATCCGCGAGGCCGTGCCCATCGCCCGGGTCATCTATCTGGAACCGGACATCTTCAGCGCGTCCGCCGCCGCAGCCGGCCTGAACCCCGCCAAGTCCCCGGGCGGCTCCTCCCCGGACCCGGCCGCCCACTGACCCAGCGGCCCCTCCTCCCTGCTCCGTCGCACCGCGCACGGCCCGACACCGGCCGGTCCACGGCGGAGCAGGGACCAGCCCCCGGGACCGGCATGCCTCCCCCGTACGGAACCGGACGCCACCGGTCCCTCGGGCCACGAGCCGCACCGATCCCGTGCGCCACGGCCGGTACGGGTGCCCCGGGCCATGGGGTGGCGGGCGCGGGCCCATCGCGCTCCGGGCGGCACCGGCACCGGCACCGGCACCGGCACTGTGGGCCTCGGGCCCCGGGCAGTACGGCTTGGCCCCATCCGCACGGGCATGGCCTCATCCGCAACGGCACGCCCCGCTCCGTACGAGGGGCCCCACCTCATACGCGGTGGTACGGAGTACGCGGCGGTACGGGCGCGGGCGCACGCCGCCCCATCGTCCGGCCACCGATCCCGCAGCCGACACCCGTGAGCAACCCGATTCCCGCGACCACCGCACCGACGCCCAGCCGCACGGGCACGGTGATGTCGTCCACCACCCGCCCCCGCACGGCGGTCACGGGCACCATGCCATCGGCCCCTTCCCCGGCTCCCCGCCGGGGATAGCGCGAGTCGTAGGAGTTGCCCCGGTTGTCCCCGAGCAGAAACATCCGCCCCTCCGGCACCTTCCTGTCGTACGGGGCCTGGCCCCCGCCCGGATCCCCGTCCCGCACATACGGCTCCCGCAGCGGCACCGTGTTCACCATGACCCGCTCCTCGCTGTCACAGCAGGCGACCCGATCCCCGCCGACGCCGATCACCCGCTGAGGGATACCGCCTTCGACGCCCGGCACGGCGAACAGCACCACATCGCCCCGCCGTATCTCCCCCGGTCCGATCTCCTCGATGACGACCCGGTCCCCGGGGACATGGGTGGGCGCCATCCCCTCCCCGCCGATCGCCCGCACCCGGTAATCCGACACCAGCGGTGTGAGCGAGGCGACGAACCCCAGCGCACCCAGCACCATCAGCACCCACCCGGCGACCCGCAGCCCTCGCCCCGGCCGTCCAGCCCTCATAAACCCTGCCCCTCCCGGCTCCAGCCTCTCCCGGCTCCTCGATCCACACGAACAAGCACGAACAAGCACGGACACCGCACGGAGACCGCACGAAGACCAAGGGGGAACCTACTCCGCCCCCACCCCCGACAGCGGTTCCGGGCCACCAGCCCTCCCGGCGGCCGGGCAACCTGGCCTGATCCCGTCCCCAGGCGGACTGGGGCGGACCACCACGACCGGTGTAGATTCGTGGGCAGAGTCAGGCGTCGCTGCTGATGGCGGTCGGGCGGTCCCGAGTGGACCGGCCGGGTGGAGAGAGGGCCTCCGACGGACTGCACCGCGCATGGTCCGGGCATTCGTATGCCCGCCGCCGCGGAGCCGCCCGTATCCGTACCTCGACCAACATCACGAGGAGCAGCCAGTCATGACAACTGTCGCCACTGGACAGGACTTCAAGGTCGCCGACCTCTCCCTCGCCGCTTACGGCCGCAAGGAGATCACTCTCGCCGAGCACGAGATGCCCGGCCTGATGTCGATCCGCAGGGAGTACGCGGCCCGGCAGCCGCTCGCCGGCGCCCGTATCACCGGCTCCCTGCACATGACCGTGCAGACCGCCGTCCTCATCGAGACCCTGGTCGCCCTCGGCGCCGACGTCCGCTGGGCGTCCTGCAACATCTTCTCCACCCAGGACCACGCCGCCGCGGCCATCGCGGTCGGCCCTGACGGCACCCCGGACGACCCCCAGGGCATCCCCGTCTTCGCCTGGAAGGGCGAGACGCTTGAGGAGTACTGGTGGTGCACGGAGCAGGCCCTGACCTGGCCCAACACGCCCACCGGCGGCCCGAACATGATCCTCGACGACGGCGGTGACGCCACCCTCCTGGTCCACAAGGGCGTCGAGTTCGAGAAGGCTGGCAAGGCCCCCGACCCCTCGACGGCCGACAGCGAGGAGTACGCCTACATCCTCCGCCTGCTGAACCGCACCCTCTCCGAGTCCCCGCAGAAGTGGACCCGCCTGGCGTCCGAGATCCGCGGTGTCACCGAGGAGACCACGACCGGTGTGCACCGGCTGTACGAAATGCATCGCGACGGCACCCTCCTGTTCCCGGCGATCAACGTGAACGACGCTGTCACCAAGTCGAAGTTCGACAACAAGTACGGCTGCCGCCACTCCCTGATCGACGGCATCAACCGCGCCACCGACGTCCTCATCGGCGGCAAGGTCGCGGTCGTCTGCGGCTACGGCGACGTGGGCAAGGGCTGCGCGGAGTCCCTGCGCGGGCAGGGCGCCCGCGTGATCATCACCGAGATCGACCCGATCTGCGCACTCCAGGCGGCGATGGACGGCTACCAGGTCAGCGTCCTGGACGACGTCATCGGCCTGGCCGACCTCTTCATCACCACCACGGGCAACAAGGACATCATCATGGCCGCGGACATGGCCAAGATGAAGCACCAGGCGATCGTGGGGAACATCGGCCACTTCGACAACGAGATCGACATGGCCGGTCTGGCCGCGATCCCCGGGATCGTGAAGGACGAGGTCAAGCCCCAGGTCCACACCTGGACCTTCCCCGACGGCAAGGTCATCATCCTGCTCTCCGAGGGCCGCCTGCTCAACCTGGGCAACGCCACCGGCCACCCCTCGTTCGTGATGTCCAACAGCTTCGCCGACCAGACCCTGGCGCAGATCGAGCTGTTCACCAAGCCCCAGGAGTACCCGACCGACGTCTATGTGCTGCCCAAGCACCTGGACGAGAAGGTCGCCCGCCTCCACCTGGACGCCCTCGGGGTCAAGCTGACCACCCTCCGCCCGGAACAGGCCGCCTACATCGGTGTCCCGGTCGAAGGCCCTTACAAGGCCGACCACTACCGCTACTGACCTCCCCACGACACCCCCAGAGCCTCAGCTCCCGCAGTCCCCGCAGGGCCCCGCCG
>NZ_JBSGUP010000437.1:4185-6932 GCF_053607985.1 Streptomyces sp. NPDC055078 | reverse complement strand
CAGACCACACAGGCCAGGCCGACCACGCAGATCAGGCCGACCACGCAGATCAGCACGAGGAGTGCCCCCGCCGCCCGGCGCGCGGGTCGCCCCCGCGCCGGGGCGCCCCGGGTGGTCGTCGTCTCGCTGGACCCGGCCGCCACTCTCGAATGGGTCACCAGGCTGCGCCGGGCCTGCCCGCTGCGGTTCGTCGTCCGCCCCTGGGGCGACCAGCTCGGCTATGAGTATCTGCGCCGGGCCACCGGCGTACTGGCGCTGCTGGACAGCAGTGAGCCGGAGCCGCCCGGTGAACTCGTCCAGCGGGTACGGTCCTTACGGCTGCTCGCCCCCGTGACCGTGTCGGTGGCCGGCCCGGTCGACCCGGCGCCCCTGCTGGCCGCGGGGGCCCTCAATGTGGTGAGCAGGGAGACGTCCGCCTCCGCGCTGACGGCTCGTATCACGGCCGATCTGCGCTGGCTGTGCCGGGTACTCGACACCGACGCGGGGGACCGGTCTCGCGGCGGGGAGGCTGTCGCTCCCGACGGCGACGCGGTCGGTCCGGCTGCCGTCCCCTTGAGGCCGCACCGGAGCCAGTTCCTTCTCCAGGAGATCCTCCGGGGGGCGCGGGGACCGCTGTGCTGTCATGATCTGCGCGTGCTGCTCGGGGATTCGGACCGCCCGATGACCCTGCCCGCGCTGCGGGCCCGAATCCAGCGGCTGGCACCCCATCTCGCCCGGCACGGGCTCGTCTGCCGACGGACGGTCCGGTGGGGCGCCGACACCTATACCCTGCACACGGCCGAGGAGACTCGGCTCGCGCAGGCCCCGGGTGTCGCGGCGGGGGCGGTGGGACTGCCGGCCTGAGGCGCGGGGCCCGGTGGTCCGGGCGTGATGAGGGGTGGCCTTGGCCGACCACCCCGGGCACCGGCTCTTCCCGGTGTTCAGATGACGATGCACCCCCAGGGTCCATAGGCCGGAGCTATCTTTATCGAATTGAACACAAACAGCATTGCTTTCCACCTGGGAATGTCGTCCTGGATCTTGCTACTGCTCGGGTGGACAGTAGCAGAAGAAAGGTTCCCTCGGTGTACGGGAGTTCGACAGCCCGACGTCCGGGTGTTGGGCTCGCGCGGCCGCATGGCTCCCGGGAAATGTTTAGACCATTGAGGCGCCCATGATGCGCCGAGGCGGAGTCGGGAGCGCTTTCTACCGTGCGGGGCCCGAGTCGTCCGCCCGCTCGGACCCTACCGCCGCCCTGATCCGGTCGAGGGTCTCCCGCGCCTTGAGTCCCTCGTCGAGGTTGTGCGTACGGTCCGCCACGGCGACCGCGGCCGTCACATTCCGCAGTGCCGCGTCCAGCCGTCCTTCGCCGAAATCCACCTGGCCGAGGCAGTGCAGCGCCTGAATCTCCTGATGGGTCGCGCCGATGGCGCGGGCGATCCCGAGCGCGTCGAGGAGGTGGGCGACGGCGCGCTCGCTCTCGCCGGTCCTGCGGTGGACGTCGCCGATGCCGATCAGGGTGTCGGACTGGCTCTTCCGATCACCCAGCGCCTGGAACTCGCGGTGGGTTTCCAGATACAGCGGAAGGGCCTCTTCGGGGCGGCCGGTCTCGGTGAGGATATCGGCCAGGTTTCTGCGTACCGTCGCGCGATCGTATCGGTTTCCGGTCGCCTCAAGAATGGGGAGGGATTCCTCAAAAGATTTGCGCGCGAGTTCGAGGTTTCGCTTTCGCAAATACATATCGCCGATATTATTGAGGGTTTTCGCCGATGCCGTCCTGTCGGCGGCCTCCTGGAATCCGGCGAGAGCGCTGCGAAAATGTTCCAGGGCCCGGTCGTGCTCCCCGAGGAAGAGCAGACTGATCGCCACGTTGTTGTGTCCGCGCGCCCGGTCCCAGGCGTCACCGGAAGCGGCCTTGATCGTGAATGAACCCTGGAAGTGGGCGAGGGCGGCGCGGTTCTCGCCGAGATGCCAGCTGAGTGTTCCCAGCGTCCGCAGCGCCTCCGCCTCGGCCTCCTGATCACCCGTCCCCCGGGCGATCTCCAGCGCCTGTTCTCCGTTCGCGGCGGCCCGCGCGTAGTCGGATTTATGCGCCTGGGCGGCGCTCAGTTGTATGAGGGACCGGCTCAGGTGAGCCATCTCGTGGGTGTCCGACCAATGCGCGACGGCATGGCCGAGCACGGATTCCGCGTCCTGCCAATGACACTCCGCGTCCAGGAATCCGCTTATGAGGTAGGCGAGTTGAGCAGCCGCTTCCGGGTGATCGCCGGTACGCGCCGCCCGCTCGATCGCCAGGAGATTTCCGCGCTCGGCCGTGAACCAGGCTTTCGCCGCGTCGGAGTCTGCCCAGCGCGGCACCGGCTGTCGATCTCCGGGAGGGCCGAGGCGGATCCGGCGCGGGTAGGCGAGCCGATCGGCCCGGTCGGCAGCTTGCAGAGTGAAATCGATGAGCCGGCGCACCGCCGCCGCACGCAGGGGTAACGGATCCTCGGACAGCGCCAGCGCGTACGCGTATTCCCGCAGGAGATCGTGATAGCGATATCGGTCGGGCACCGGCTCCCGCAGCAGATGGCAGGCGAGCAGCGCTTCGAGCAGTCGCTCGGTTTCGTCCGGCGGGAGACCGAGCAGCGCGGCTGCCGCATCCGCCGTGAAATCCGAGCCGGGGTGCAGCCCGAGGCGGCGGAACGCGGTCCGCTGGGCGTCGGTCAGCGTCCGGTAGGACAAATCGAACGCACGGGCCATTTCGGACTCGGTGTCCCTGATCTCCG
>NZ_JBSGUP010000437.1:0-4175 GCF_053607985.1 Streptomyces sp. NPDC055078 | reverse complement strand
CGCGAGGGTGGCGAGCGTCCAGGAGGTACGGGCGCGGAAGCGGTTGGCGACCAGTTCGATGGCCAGCGGGAGATAGCCGCACTGCCGGACGATCCGGGAGGTCTCCCGGATGTCCTGGGTGCGCTCATCGCCCGCGAACCTGCGGAACAGGGCGATGGCATCCGCGGCGGGCAGAATGTCCAGCGGCACCGACAGCGCGTGCGGCAGCCCGCTCAGATGGCGCCTGCTGGTGATGATGGTGAGGGACGACGAGCCGCCGGGCAGCAGCGGCCTGATCTGGTCGGCCCCCGCCGCGTCGTCCAGGACCACGACCACCCGCCGTTCCGCCAGCAGGGTCCGCCACATGGCGCTGCGCGCCTCCAGTTCGACGGGGATGTGCTCGGCGGGTGCGCCGAGCAGCCGCAGCAGGGTCGCGAGGGCGGCCCCGGGGCTCAACGGCTCCTGGGTGGGGGAGTGGGCCCGTAGATCCAGATAGATCTGGCCGTCGGGGAACTCGGCCGCGAGTGTGCCTGCCGTGTGGACGGCGATGGCGGTCTTGCCCACCCCCGCCATGCCGCTGACGGCTTCGAGAGTGACGACCGGCCCGTTCCCGGCCGCCGCGCCGATCGCCGCGTTCAGGGTCCGCAGTTCCGAACGGCGGCCGATGAGCGCCGGCTGATGGGGCAGATTGCGGGGTGGCAGCGGTGCGGGTGCGGGCGGGCGGATGGCCCGGCCGCTCTCCCGCACCGCCGCCGTCGCGCCCGAGACCAGGGCGTCGGGCGGTACGCGCGCGAGAACACCGCGGTGGATACGGTTCAGCTCCGCGCCCGGCAGCGAGCCGTACTCGGCCATCAGGAGCTGCCGGGCCCGCTGGTGGACCCGCAGGGCGTCGGTGAACCGTCCGCCGCCGTAGTACGCCAGCATCAGCTGGCCCAGCAGCGTCTCGTCCCCGGGCCGCTGGTCGACCAGCGCGGACAACTCACCGACCAGCTCGGTGAAGTGCCCCAGCCGGAGCCCGGCCGCGAGCCGCGAGACGGTGGCGCCGAGCCGCTTCTCCTCAAGCGACCCGCGTACGGTCTCGGCCCACCCGCCGGGCAGACCGGCGAGCGCCTCGCCCTTCCACAGCCGCTCGGCGCGGCCGAGTACCGCGACCACCTGAGCGTCGTCCCCGGCCGGGGGCCCGTCCACCAGCCGCCGGAAGCGGAACCAGTCCACACAGCCGGGGTCGGCCTCCAGGACATACGTGTGCGCGCGCCCGACGATGCGGGGCGCCCCCGGGCCCGTACCGGCGGCGCGCAGCCGTCTGCGGAGCCGGGAGATGTACGTATGGGTGTTCTCGCGGGCGTGCGGAGGAGGATCACCGTCCCACAGCCGCTGCACAAGCGCGTCCAGCGAGACCGGACGGCCCGCGTCCAGCGCGAGCGAGGCCAGCGCCACCCGTTCCTTGTCCGACCCCAGTTCCAGGCGTCCGCGGCTCTCGGCCGGCGCCCCCGCCGCGTCGTGCCAGAGCCCCACCGGGCCCAGTAGATGGATCTCCACCAGCGCCCCTCAAGCTGGTCGGTCCAGGCATGTTCGTCAGGCTGGGACCGAGCATGGCACGGGCGGCGGGGGCCTACCAGACGCAGTCCCATACTGGCTGGATTCCGTTCAATACGGTCGTTCGGCGCTGGTCAGGGCAGGACCGAACCGATCCGTGCGGACAGCAGCCGACCACCAGGGGCGGACACATGGGGACGAGTGATGCCCATGGGAGACACGCTCATGGGGAAGCGGGACACGGGCACCCGGAACAGGGCGGCACGGCCGACGGAAACACGACACGGGACGCCGGGGCGGGTGCGGGATCCGGCAGTGAGTGCGGATACGGCGCAGGGCCCGTCCGCGAGCGCGAAGGGGGCGCAGGGCTCGTCCGTGAGCGTCAGGGAGGCACAAGGGCCCGTCCGGAGCGCGAAGCCGGCACAGGACGACGAGGTGCAGGGCCCGGTGACGGGCCCCACGTCGGCAGCTGGCACCTCACGCGACGACACACCGGCCGGACGCCCGGCGGGCACCGGTGCCGTCCCGGACGCCCGGGCCGTCGAGGACTCCCCGGCCGCCCGGGCCACTTCACCCGCGCGCTCGCGCTGTACGGGCGGACCAGCCCCGCCGACGCCCGCGGGCTCAGGGAATCGGGCACCCCCCGGCCGTAGTGATCGCGAGCGATCGGCCCGCCACCAGCCAGGCGTGCAGACACGACGGCAGCAGAGAGGACTCCGGCCGTACGGGGCACGGGACGAGGACCGTACCCCGGTCCGTGCCCCCGGCGACGAGCCAGCCGCCGCCCCTCAGGGGTACCGCGGCGAGCCGGCAGGCGGGATGGGCGGCCCGCACCTCCGCCAGCCTGCCCGGTGCCTCGGCGACCGGCCGGGGAAGGCTTCCGTACAGCACATCCGCGCACTCCCGCAGTTCCCGGCGCCGACAGCGGTCGGTGTCCACGGCGAAGTGCTCGTCCAGGACCGATCGCCGGTCGACGGGCAGCGGCCGGGAGGAGGGCGAGGACACCACGAGGACGTAGTCCCGCGCGCACAGGGCGTAGGACCGCACCCCGGCGGAGCGGCCCGGAGCGTACGGCATCGGCATCGGCATCCGCATCGGTACCGGTACCGGTACCGGTACCGGTACCGGTACCTCGCGCACGGTGACGGTGACCCAGCCCGTCATGCCGTCACCTCCAGCCGCTGTCCGTCCGCGAAACGCGGCACATCCTCGGCGAAGGCGCCCCGGAGGCGGCAGTCGGCCTCCGGCAGCGCGAGGATGTCGAGCAGTCGTTCGGCACAGGTCACGGTGTGGGCCACGGCCGGTACCCTGCTGCGGCTGGCCGGTGTCGGCCACGGGCGCGGCTCGGCCGATGGCGGATCTGCGGATGTGCTCAACGCCGACATGGCGTCCCCCGTTGTCTCCCTCTGCGGGCTCGTCCGGTCCTGCTGTTGAGGAGGCGATGCCCTGAGGGGCGGACAGAACGCTTGCGGGACCCTTGCCGAAACCTTGCACGGACACCGGGGCGGTACGGCGGGATCGCCGGGCACCGGCCGGCGGCTCAGCGCACGATCGACACGATCCGGCAGACCGCGTCGGCCAGCCGCCGGTCACCTTCGATCCGGGCGCCGTCCAGGGCGGTGGCCGGGTCGATCGCCCTTACGCACAGCCGCCAGGCGGACTCCGCGTCGAGCCGTACGGTGGCGGCGGGCGGACCCGACGGCGCCGGGGCCAGGGACCAGCGCCCGCCCGTCGCGGTCGCGGGCGTCGTCACAGTTGCAGTCGTTGTCGCTGTCGCTGTCCAGGAGTTCGATACGGGACCGGTCACGGCGACCGTGACCTGGGTTCCCGCTTCGGCGCGGGTCGTCCGCAGGGTGTGCGGGAGCGCCCGCATGAAGGTGTCCAGCACCAGGCCCAGCGCGTGCGGGTCGGGGTCGGTGTCCAGGCCCGTGGCATGACGGATCTGCTGGCGGTGCGTCCAGTGTTCGGTGAACTCACGGGCGCAGTCGAGCCACAGCGGCGCGGGGTCGGCCCCGGCCCAGGACACGCCCAGCGAGGGCTCCTGGAGATCGGCGCCCTGGAAGAGGTCCGCGACCGCCGCCCCGGTCAGTTCGAGCGACTCGGTGATCGCGGCCGGACTGACCCGCCGGTACGCCTCCACCCACTCCTGGTTGATGCGGTGGATGAACGATTCCAGCGGCTCGCCGGGCGCGGGCGACGGTCCCTCCCGGTGGCCGTCGCGGTCCCGGGAGATCCGGCCGTAGTCGTCGCCGAGGAGATGCGCGGCCATGTCCCGTACGGTCCAGCCGGGGACCGTCTCCCGGCGCCACTGACCGGGGGACAGCCCGCGCAGCAGTGCCAGCAGTTCGGCCCGCTCGGGCAGGAACCGGGAGCGGGCGTCGATTGGTGCGCCCAGCCAGGAGTCGTCGTCGGGCATGTCAACTCACCCTTCTGAGATATCGGACAGTGTCGGTGTCAGTCGGTGTCAGTCGGTGTTTGTCGGGTGTTCGCCGGGTGTTTCCGGGCGCCTGCACGGCAGGTCGCTGTCCGGGCGGGCACCTGTGGGTGCCGTGCCCCTGTGGGTGATCGTGTCAGCGCGTACGCCGATCCGGAAAGCAGTTATCCGTGTCGCGGCACCGACGGCGGACCGCACCCCCTGCCCGGCGAATGTCATGCTGGGC
>NZ_JBSGUP010000436.1:0-6938 GCF_053607985.1 Streptomyces sp. NPDC055078 | reverse complement strand
GCGACGACGCCTGGATCATCTTCACCTCCGGCTCCACCGGCAGGCCCAAGGGCGTCGCCGTCACCCACCGCGCCGCCGCCGCGTTTGTCGACGCCGAGGCCCGGCTCTTTCTGCGGGACGCCCCGCTCGGCCCCGGTGACCGGGTGCTCGCCGGGCTCTCCGTCGCCTTCGACGCGTCCTGCGAGGAGATGTGGCTCGCGTGGCGGCACGGCGCCTGTCTGGTGCCCGCGCCCCGCTCCCTCGTACGCACCGGTCTCGACCTGGGCCCCTGGCTGGTCGAGCAGCGCGTCACCGTCGTCTCGACCGTCCCCACGCTGGCCGCGCTGTGGCCCGCCGACGCCCTCGACGACGTACGCCTGCTGATCTTCGGCGGTGAGGCGTGCCCGCCGGAGCTGGCGGAGCGGATGGCCGTCCCGGGGCGGGAGGTCTGGAACACCTACGGTCCCACCGAGGCCACGGTCGTCGCCTGCGCGGCCCCGCTGACCGGGCGGGGACCGGTACGGATCGGGCTGCCGCTCGACGGCTGGGAACTGGCCGTGGTGGACACCCGGGGCGAGATCGTGGCCATGGGGGAGACGGGCGAGCTGGTCATCGGCGGGGTGGGTCTGGCCCGCTACCTCGACCCGGCGAAGGACACCGAGAAGTACGCCCCGCTCCCCGCCCTCGGCTGGTCCCGCGCGTATCGCAGCGGCGACCTGGTCCGCGCGGAGGCCGAGGGGCTGCTGTTCGTCGGCCGCGCCGACGAACAGATCAAGCTCGGCGGACGCCGGATCGAACTCGGCGAGATCGACGCGGCGCTCCAGGCCCTCCCCGGGGTCGCGGGCGCGGCGGCGGCCGTCCGTACGACCGGCGCGGGACACCAGGTGCTGGTGGGCTACATCGTCCCCAGCGCCCCGGACTCCGCCCCGGACTCCGCTCCCGGCCCCGCCCCGGACCCCGCTCCGGTGACAGGTCCGGCCCCGGCCCCGGCCCCGGCCCCGGCTCCGGCCCCGGACACTGGCGCGGGCCCGGCCGCAGGGCCTCCCGACGGCACCCCTTTCGACCACGACGACGCCGTCGCCCGCCTCCGTAAGGAACTCCCCGCCGCTCTCGTCCCCCTCATCGCGGTCGTCGGCGATCTGCCGACCCGGACCTCGGGGAAGGTGGACCGGGCGGCCCTGCCCTGGCCACTGCCCGGTGGCGCGACCGGGGCCGGGGCCGGGCCGGTGCGGCTCACCGGGGCCGAGCGGTGGCTCGCGGACCAGTGGGCGGATCTGCTGGGCAGTCCGGTCACCGGCCCCGATACGGACTTCTTCGCCGTCGGCGGGGGCAGCCTGGCCGCCGCGCAGCTCGTATCGCGGATCAGGGCCCACTACGGCACGGGGTCGGTCACGGACATCTACCGCCACCCGACGCTCGGCGCGCTCGCGCGCACCCTGGAGACCGGCCGTAAGAGCGGCGGTACGAAGAACCGGTCGACGCGGGGCGGGAAGACCGTGAGGACCGGGAAGCCCCGGCCCGTACGGCCGGTGCCGCGCCGGGCCCAGGTGGCACAGCTCCTGCTGATGCTGCCGCTGCTCACCGTCGCCGGTCTGCGGTGGAGCGTGGTCGCGGCGGCGGTCGCCAACATCCTCGGCCTGGGGCCCGCCGTCTCCTGGTGGTGGGTGGCCATCGGCTGGCTGCTCGTCGCCAGCCCGCCGGGCCGGATCGTCATCGCGGCGGGCGGCGCGCGTCTGCTGCTGCGCGGTACGCGCCCCGGGACGTACGCGCGCGGCGGACGTGTCCATCTGCGGCTGTGGACCGCCGAGCGGCTCGCCGAGCTGAGCGGGGCGACGAGTCTCGCCGGGGCATGGCTCACGTACTACGCGCGGGCGCTCGGCGTCCGGATCGGCGAGGACGTCGATCTGCACACGCTGCCGCCGGTCACCGGCATGCTCAGGCTCGGCCGGGGCTGTGCGGTGGAGCCCGAAGTGGATCTCTCGGGGCACTGGCTGGACGGCGACCGGCTGCACATCGGCCCCGTCCGTATCGGCGCGGACGCGGTCGTCGGCGCGCGCAGCACGCTGTTCCCCGGCGCGCGGATCGGCAAGCGGGCCGAGATCGCGCCCGGCTCGGGCGTCACCGGGACCGTACCGGCGGGTGAGCGCTGGTCCGGCGTCCCGGCGACCCGTAACGGCAAGGCCCGGGGCTCGCGGGAGGCCCGCCCGCCGCGCCGCCGCCGCTGGACGGCGGGCTACTCGGCGACCTCGCTGGCCCTGAGTCTGCTGCCCGCGCTCGCGATGGTTCCCGCGCTGCTGGTGATGCGGCTGCACGCCGGCCCGCTCGCGGCCGTGCCGGCGGCGACGGTCGCCGCTCTGGTGACCTACGCGCTGCTCATCCTCATCGGCGTACGGGCGCTGTCCGTCGGTCTGCGCGAGGGCAGCCATCCCGTGCACAGCCGGATCGCCTGGCAGACGTGGACGACCGAACGCCTCATGGACATGGCCCGCGTGCATCTCTTCCCGCTGTACGCGAGCCTCTTCACACCCGTATGGCTGCGGGCGCTCGGCATGAAGGTCGGACGCGGGGTCGAGGCGTCGACCGTGCTGGCCGTGCCCGCGATGACCAGGGTCGGCGACGGCGCGTTCCTCGCCGACGACACGATGGTGGCGTCGTACGAACTGGGCGGCGGGCGGCTGCGGATCGCCGGGGCCCGGGTCGGCAAGCGTGCCTTCCTCGGCAACTCGGGGATGACGGCGGCGGGCCGCCGGGTGCCCAAGCGCGGTCTGGTCGGGGTGCTGTCGTCGGCCCCGAAACGCGCCAAGGCGGGCAGTTCCTGGCTGGGGATGCCGCCGATGAGGCTGCCCCGGGCCGCCGAGGAGGGCGATCAGAGCCGTACGTTCGCCCCGCCGAGGCGGCTGAAGTGGGCGCGGGCGGCGGTCGAGGTCTTCCGGATCGTTCCGGTGATGTGCTGCGTGGCGCTCGCCGTCCTGTTCCTGATGGCCTTCGCCGCTCTGGCGGAACGTTTCGGTCATCCGGTCGCGGTGCTGCTCGGGGGAGTGCTGCTGCTCGCCGGCGGCCTGGTGGCGGCGCTGGTCTCGCTCGCGGCGAAGTGGCTGCTGGTGGGCCGCTTCCGGGCGGTCGAGCATCCGCTGTGGTCGCCTTTCGTCTGGCGCGACGAGCTGGCGGACACCTTTGTGGAGGTGCTGGCCGTGCCCTGGCTGGTCGGCGCGGCACCCGGCACCCCGCTGATGACGCTGTGGCTGCGCGGGCTCGGTGCCCGGATCGGCGCCGGGGTGTGGTGCGAGACGTACTGGCTGCCGGAGGCCGACCTCGTCACGGTCGGCACGGGCGCGAGCGTCAACCGCGGCTGTGTGGTGCAGACCCACCTCTTCCACGACCGGATCATGCGCATGGACAATGTCGTCCTCGGCGCGGGCGCCACCCTCGGCCCGCACGGCATCGCGCTGCCCGGCGCGGTGATCGGGGACCGGGCCGCGATCGGCCCCGCGTCACTGGTGATGCGCGGGGAGACCGTGCCCGCCGACACCCGGTGGCTGGGCAATCCGATCGCCGCCTGGCATCGGTAGCGGACGACCGGCGACCGGTCGCCGGGGCGGCGGCGGGTGTCAGGAACAAGGGCGGCCGGAGGAGCGGGCGACCGGCGACCGGACGGCGGACGACCGGACGGCGGAAACGGCTCAGGAGCCGGAACACATCGGCGGCGGGGGGAACGGCAGTGGAACCGGAGGACGTACCAGGGTGACGGATTCGTATCTGCCGCAGCACGGCGACCTCGGTCACCGGACCACCGCATACGACCTGGATCTTGACTATCTCCCGCACAGCGGCCGGCTCTCGGGCCGGGCCAGGATCAGTGCCGTCGCCGAGCGCGCGCTGTCCGAGGTCGTCCTCGACCTCGGGCGGTTCCGCCTCGTCAAGGTGCTCGTCGACGGGCGCCGCCCGGCGCGGTACACCCACCGGGGCGACAAGCTCCGGATCAGGCCCGCGCGCCCGCTGCGCGCCGGGGCCCCGTTCACCGTCGAGGTGCGGTACGTGGGCGTTCCGCACCCGGTCCGCACCCGGGACTGGGGCGAGCTGGGCTGGGAGCAGTTGGAGGAGGGCGCGCTGGTGGCCTCGCAGCCGCACGGCGCGCGGTCCTGGTTCCCGTGCAACGACCGGCCCGACGACAAGGCCGTCTACCGGATCGCGGTGACCGCGCCGTCCCCGTACACCGTGGTCGCCAACGGCCTGCTCACCTCCCGTACGATCAGCGCCTCCACGACGACCTGGGTGTACGAGCAGTCCGCGCCGATGGCGGCCTATCTCGCGACCGTGCAGATCGGTCCGTACGAACTTCTCGATGTGCCCCACGCGGGCCCGGTTCCCCAGCCGGCCGCCGTGCCGCGCACACTGCCCGCCGGCCGGTTCGAGCGCGACTTCGGGCGGCAGCCGCAGATGATGACCGCCTTCCAGGACCTCTTCGGCCCCTACCCCTTCGAGGACTACGCGGTCGTGGTCGTCGACGAGGAACTGGACGTGCCCGTCGAGGCGCAGGGGCTGTCGATCTTCGGTACGAACCATGTCGACGGGCGGCGCGGCAGTGAGCGGCTGATCGCCCACGAGCTGGCCCATCAGTGGTTCGGCAACAGTCTCACCGTCGCCGACTGGCGGCACATCTGGCTCAACGAGGGGTTCGCCAAGTACGCGGAGTGGCTCTGGTCCGAGCTGTCGGGCGGTCCGTCGGCGGCGGCGATCGCCGCCAGGTCCCGGGGGCGGCTCGCCCTGCTGCGCCAGGACATCGTCATCGCCGACCCCGGGCTGCGGCGGATCTTCGACGACCGGGTGTACGAGCGGGGTGCGCTGACCCTGCACGCGCTGCGCACGGAGACCGGCCACCCGGCGTTCGTGGCGCTGTTGCGCGAGTGGACCGCGCGCCACCGGCACGGTGTGGTGACGACGGAGGAGTTCATCGCACTCGCCCGGCGGCATTCCCCGAGGCCCTTGGACGAACTGTTCACCAGATGGTTGTACGAGAGGGAACTCCCGGCCCTTCCGCGCCCCCGCCCGTGACATTTCCCCATCGAATTGCGGCCGTCCGCCCGGGCGCGGGAGGCCGGGGGCACAAGGGGGAGGCGCGAGGGAATGGCGGGGAAAGGCAGGAGCCCCTTTCCTGGCGGGGAAGGGGCTCCTTGGGTACTGCTAGTCGGACGCGATCGCCGACCCTGGCTGACTAGGCCGGGGTGACGTTCTCCGCCTGCGGGCCCTTCGGACCCTGAGTGACGTCGAAGTTCACGACCTGGTTCTCCTCCAGCGAGCGGAAACCAGACGCGTTGATCGCGGAGTAGTGGACGAAGACATCCGGGCCGCCGCCGTCCTGGGCGATGAAGCCGAAGCCCTTTTCAGCGTTGAACCACTTGACGGTTCCGGTAGCCATAAGCCCTCCTTGGGCCAAAGGGTTGCCCTGCTCCAGAACCTGCAAACAAGTCTGAAAACTACAAAAGCCTGCGGGTCACATGCTCCGCAGGCTCTGTACTGCAAGGGAAACCAAACTGCAACTTGCGTCGAGCCTAGCACGCAGTGTGTTCGCAGCGGTAGAGGCAAAGATCACTTCACTCGGACGCTTGAAGCGGTCCCGCGCGGGCTGACGGAGACCGGCCCACGACCGGCGTGTCCGCGCTGCGTACAGGGTCCCGGAGGGCCGTACACGCAGGGTCCCGGAAGCGTACGCACCGGGTCCCGGCGGTTGTGCGTACGGGGTCCCGGAGGGTCGGGTGTGCGAGGTGTCCGGCGGCTGTGCGTACGCGGTCCCGGAGGCGCGATTCCGCGCGCCCCGGCGTACCCGGAAGCGGCCCGCAGGTCTAGCCTCCCCTTGTGGACAGACTTGGAGAAAGCACAGCAACCGCCCACCGCAGCCGGCCCCGCGTCGGCCATATCCAGTTTCTCAACTGTCTCCCCCTGTACTGGGGGCTCGCCCGCACCGGCACCCTCCTCGATCTCGATCTGTCGAAGGACAGCCCCGAGAAGCTCAGCGAGCAACTGGTGCGCGGCGACCTCGACATCGCGCCCGTCACGCTGGTGGAGTTTCTGCGCAACGCCGATCAGCTCGTCGCCTTCCCGGATCTGGCGGTCGGCTGCGACGGCCCGGTGATGTCCTGTGTGATCGTGTCCCAGGTGCCCCTGGAGCAGCTCGACGGAGCGCGCGTCGCCCTCGGCTCCACCTCGCGCACCTCCGTACGGCTCGCTCAGCTCCTGCTGGCCGAGAAGTACCAGGTCGCCCCCGACTACTACACCTGTCCGCCCGACCTCGGCGTCATGATGCAGGAGGCCGAGGCCGCCGTCCTGATCGGGGACGCCGCGCTGCGCGCCTCACTCCAGGACGCCCCCCGCCTCGGCCTCGCCGTCCACGACCTGGGGCTCATGTGGAAGGAGTGGACCGGCCTCCCCTTCGTCTTCGCGGTGTGGGCCGCGCGCAAGGAGTATCTGGCCCGGGAGCCGGGCGTCCTCCACGAGGTCCACGAAGCCTTCCTCGCCTCCCGTGATCTCTCCCTCGAAGAGGTCACCAAGGTCGCCGAGCAGGCCGCGCGCTGGGAGACCTTCGACGCCGGACTCCTCGAACGCTACTTCCGTACCCTCGACTTCCGCTTCGGCCCCGATCAGCTCGCGGGCGTCCACGAGTTCGCCCGCCGCACGGCCCCGACGACGGGTTACGCGCCGGACGTACAGGTGGAACTCCTGTCCCGGGGCTAGGGTCTTTCGTTTGGATCAGGCTGGGCTCGCGCGGCCTGGGGTCGCTCTTTCAGCCCGTTGGGGGTCCCCCCGGACGAAGTCTGGGGGAGATTGAGGACATGCCGCGCGAGCGCTGGTTCGCGTTGGGCGGGGCGCTTGGTTTCAGCCCGTCCGGCGTTTGAGGACATGCCGCGCGAGCGCTGGTTCGTGTTGGGCGGGGCGTTTGATTTCAGCCCGTCCGGCGTTTGAGG
>NZ_JBSGUP010000435.1:0-6943 GCF_053607985.1 Streptomyces sp. NPDC055078 | reverse complement strand
CCACACCGTCATCCCCCAACTCACCACCGAAATCCAAACCCGCAAAGGATGAACGCCCGACCCGTGATCCGGGCAGGGCGCCAGCTCAGACGGTTCTCCCGGGCCTCATCGCCAGGCGCGTTCGGCGCGGGCGGACGGGTCCAACAACTTCTGCATGCACGGCAGTTGGTCCAGACCTCTTGACCACAGGTCTGGACCAACTTACCGTTTGCTCACCACACCCACCGCGTACGTCTCCAGGCCCCCCACAGTCCAGGAGGTGAGCGTGTCACTCCAGAGCCACTCCCCCACCACCGGCCACGCTCACGGCCGCAAGGGCTTCTGGTCACCGCGGCTCTACGTGCCCGCCGCCAGGAACCCCCTCGTCCAGCGCCGACCCTTCATGGAATCCGCACCGGCCCGGTGGCGCCCCCAACGGAATGGACGGCACGCATGGCAGCAAGCGAGCACAGGCACAGCATGATCGGACGGGCCTTACGCCTGCTGGGCGTCGGTCTGGCGATGGTCTTCGCCGCGCAGATACCCGCCGTGGCGGCGCCGACCGCACCGCCGCCCGCCGACACCTGCGCGGTCAAGCCGAAGCCTTCGGGCAAGGTGCTCCACGGATACTGGGAGAACTGGGACGGTGCCGCGAACGGCGTGCACCCGCCGCTCGGCTGGATCCCGATCACCGACAGCCGTATCCGCACCCACGGCTACAACGTGATCAACGCGGCGTTCCCGGTGATCCTTTCGGACGGCACCGTCCTGTGGGAAGACGGGATGGACACCAATGTGAAGGTCCCGACCCCGGCCGAGATGTGCGAGGCCAAGCAGGCCGGGCTCACCATCCTGATGTCCATCGGCGGCGCGGCTGCCGGGATCGACCTCAGCTCCAGCGCCGTCGCCGACCGGTTCGTCGCCACGGTGGTGCCGATCCTGAAGAAGTACAACTTCGACGGTATCGACATCGACATCGAGACCGGCCTCGTCGGCAGCGGCAACATCAACCAGCCGTCCGCCTCGCAGGCCAATCTGATGCGCATCATCGACGGTGTGCTCGCCCAGATGCCCGCCGGATTCGGGCTGACGATGGCGCCCGAGACGGCGTATGTCACCGGCGGCAGCGTGGTCTACGGCTCGATCTGGGGCGCGTATCTGCCCATCGTGAAGAAGTACGCCGACAACGGCCGGCTGTGGTGGCTGAACATGCAGTACTACAACGGCAGCATGTACGGCTGTTCCGGCGACTCGTACGCCGCCGGAACGGTCGAGGGATTCACCGCGCAGACGGACTGTCTCGACCGGGGACTGGTCATCCAGGGCACCACGATCAGGGTTCCGTACGACAAGCAGGTTCCGGGACTGCCCGCGCAGCCGGGCGCCGGGGGCGGCCATATGTCGACAGGCCAGGTGTCGCAGGCGTGGAACACCTACAACAACGGCCTGAAGGGTCTGATGACCTGGTCGATCAACTGGGACGGCTCCCGAGGCTGGACGTTCGGTGACAACGTCAAGGCCCTGCAAGGCCGCTGACACCGGGAGTCACCCTGGGGCGCAGCCGCGGCCCCGGGGCGGCCCGGACCGGCCCCGGGCTCCGGCGGCACCGCGCCGCCGGGGCCGGGGGTCGCGCTCCGAACGGATGTCCAGGCTCCAGGAATGAGGAGCGCGCACCGGGGTAGGCGGGCATCGCCGCAAGGCACAGCGAACGGAAGAGCCGCGGACCCGGCAACAGGACGAGCGGACACACAGGTACGGGAGCAGCATGGAACACATCGGGCTGGCGGACCGGGACGAGGCCATGTCTTCCCGTCTGCGCCCCTGGGCCGGCGCCGGTTACGACGGCGCTCCGGAGAGCATCGCCGCGGCACGTCACTTCACCGCGCGATTCCTGACGGAGGTAGGGACCGGGCTCGGTGAACCGGTCTCGGCCGAGGTGATCGAGAAGGCTCAGCTGGTCGTCAGCGAGCTGGTGACGAATGCCTGCAAGTACGCGCCCGGTCCGTGTCTTATCGATCTGGAAGTCGTCGGTGATCTCCTGGAGATCACCGTCTGGGACACCAGCCCCGACCTGCCGGTGGCATGTCCGGCGGAGCCTGCGCGGGTCGGCCGGCACGGTCTGGAGATAGTGCTCGCGCTGAGCGTGGGCTTCGACGCCGGGCGCCGGCCGGTCGGCAAGCGGATCACTGTCGGGGTCCCGCTCGTTCCGTAGCCGTACGCTCCGGCCCGGTCCGCACGCGAATCACCGTCGGGGTCCCGCCCGTACCGCAGCCCTACGCTCCGACCGGTCGGGCGTATGCGGGGCCGCGCCCCGCACCGCCGCCCGCGCGATGTTGCGGGCCATTCCGCCGAAGACGAGCGCGTGGAACGGGGACACACTCCACCAGTAGGCGTGCCCCAGCAGGCCATGGGGATGGAAGAGCGCTCGCTGGCGGTAGCGGGTCCGGCCGTGTTCATCCTGTTCCGCATACATTTCCAGCCAGGCGAGCCCTGGCAGCCGCATCTCGGCCCTGAGCCGGAGCAGCCGGCCGGGTTCGATCTCCTCGACCCGCCAGAAGTCCAGCGAGTCGCCCACGCGCAGCCGTTCGGCGTCCCGCCGGCCCCGCCGCAGCCCGACGCCGCCCACGAACCGGTCCAGCCAGCCCCGTACGGCCCAGGCGAGTGGGAAGGAGTACCAGCCGTTGTCGCCCCCGATGCCCTCGATGACTCGCCACAGGGCTGCGGGCGAGGCGTCGACCGGCAGTTCGCGGTGGTCGGCGTAGAGGCTTCCGCCTGCCCAGTCCGGGTCGGTCGGCAAGGGGTCGCTGGGGGCTCCTGGCAGTCCGGCCGAGGACCAGCGGGTGGTCACCCGGGCTTCTCCGACCCGCTGGAGGGCCAGCGTCAGGGCGGCCCGGAAGGTGAGCGGCCGACCGGGGCCGTCGGGGGCGTAATGCGCGATGTCGTGTTCGCGGCACACCACTTCATGGCGCAGCGATTCGGTGAGCGGCCGGGCGATGGAGTGCGGGACGGGGGTGACCAGTCCCACCCAGTGGCTGGAGAGGCGCGGGGTGAGCACCGGTACAGGCACGATCAGCCGCCGGGGCAGCCCGGCGACGGCCGCGTAGCCCCGCATCATGTCCAGGTAGGTGATGACATCCGGGCCGCCGATGTCGAAGGCGCGGTTCACCTCGTCGGGCATCCGGGCCGAGCCGACGAGATAGCGCAGGACGTCCCGTACACCGATCGGCTGGATGCGGGTCCGCACCCACCTGGGTGTCACCATCACCGGGAGGCGTTCGGTGAGATAGCGCAGCATCTCGAAGGATGCCGACCCGGACCCGATGATCACGGCGGCCCGCAGGACGGTGGCGGGCACCGGGGAGGCGAGGAAGATCTCTCCGACTTCGGCCCGGGACCGCAGATGAGGGGAGAGCCTGCGGTACGGCACTCCCTCAGGGGTGAGTCCGCCGAGGTAGACGATGCGCCGGACACCGGCCGCGCGCGCCTCGTCGGCGAAGATCCGTGCGGCTTCGCGGTCGGTCTCCTCGAAGTCCTGGCCACTGCCCAGGGCGTGGACCAGGTAGTAGGCGACCTCGATGCCGCGCATCGCATCCCGTACCGAGACCGCGTCCAGGACATCTCCCCTGACCGCTTCCACCTGCCGCGCCCACGGATGATCGCGCAGGTTCCCGGGCGTACGGGCCAGACAGCGCACCTGGTGACCCGCCCGCAGCAGTTCTGGCACCAGTCGGCCGCCGATATAGCCGGTCGCGCCGGTGACCAGACAGTTCGGCGCACCTGGTGCCCTGTCGCCCGTACTTGCCGGGCCGACTGCCGTCATCGCCGCCTCCATGGGTCCTACCCGCTCGATGCCGCCGCTTCCACCGCTTCCACGGCTCGATGCCGCTGCTTCCCGGCCGCTTCCGGATGACTCCGGCGACTTCTGGCGACTTCCTGCGGCTCCAGGCCGCTGCCCTGTCCCTGCTCGGATGATCACACGGGATGGTGGTACGTCCCTCCCAGTCTGCCGCCCGGGACAGTGGTGCGCCCCTTCGCCCGGGTCCGGGGACGCGGTTGGCCGCTGGTTTCCCGTACGGGATTTCCGCGCTTTCGGAACTCCACCGATCCCCACCGATATCCCAGCCGTCACTTCATTCCCGGAAGCCTCAAATTCGCTCTCTTGACGGTCTCATCGGCTGCCGGTAGCCTCTTCTCGCCTTGATATATTCTATGTGTGACGCACATGCAATAACGCGTCTGCAGTGAGCGTTGGGGGCACATGGAATCCGAAGAGACGACGGAGCCCGCGGACTTCGACCTTTCGAGCGCTGCGGTGATCCCCGTGGAAATCCTTCTCCGCAAGGCGAATCCCGCCCTGCGCGCGGTACTGGAACGGCAGTACGACATTTCCACGGACAGCCGCCTGACCAGCGGGACCTTCAATTCTTTCATTGAGGCGGACCTCTGAGATCACGGTCACCCATGACTCATCCCTCACCCTTTTCGCATCCCGCAGACCGCCCCGCCGACAGACTCACCGACCGCCCTGGCGACCGTTCCGGCGACCGCCCTGCCGAGCACCCCGTCGATCATCCCGCCGGCCGCCCTGCCCGCCGCCCCGCCCAACGCCCCGTCCGCCGTTCGGCCAATCATCACGAATGGCTGCCATCGACTGTCACGGTCGACGAAATGCAGCGAAAAGGCTGGCAGCCGCTCCCGTTCAATCAATTTATCCTCAAAGTGCATGGCCACTGCAATCTGAAATGCGACCATTGCTATATCTATGAGACGGGCGATCGGAGCTGGCGCACCCGGCCGCCGTCGATGACAGACGATCTCGTGACCACGGTGATCCGCCGCATCGCCGAGCACGCCGCGGAATTCTCCGTACCCTCGGTGCAGATCGTTCTCCATGGAGGCGAACCACTGCTCCTGGGGCACCGGCGGCTCGCCCAACTCGCCCGGGAAGCCGCGCGGGTGCTCTCGGCGGTCCCCCGGGTCTCCCTGGGCGTCCAGACCAACGCACTGCTCATCGACGAGGAGTTCCTGGACATCTTCGACAGATGGAGCATCAGGGTCGGCGTCAGCCTGGACGGAAAGAGGGCCGATCACGACCGCCACCGTACGTATCGCCATGGCGGCGGCAGCCACACCGGGGCGGTCGCCGGGCTGGCACTCCTCACCCGGCCGGCGACCCGGCATCTCTTCTCCGGACTGCTGTGCACGGTCGATCTCGCCTCCGATCCGGTGGAGACCTTCGAGGAGCTGGCGAGCCACGCGCCCCCGGCCGTCGACTTCCTGCTGCCGCACCGGCACTGGACCGGCCCCCCGCCGGGACGGCCGCCCGCCGCCTCGCCGACCCTGGACACCCGCCGTGCTCCGGGCAGTCACAACGCCCCGGGCATCCCGCGCACCCACGACGACCCGCGTGCTCCGGGCACCCACGACGACCCGGGAACCTCGCGGACGGACTACGCCGACTGGCTGCTCGCCATCTTCGACCACTGGTACGACGCACCCCGCCGGTCGACCGGCGTCAGGCTCTTCGAGGACATCATGGGCATGCTGCTGGGCGGGCGGGCGCGCTCCGAGGCCGTCGGACTGACACCGTCCCGCTCCCTGGTCATCGAGACCGACGGGAGTCTGGAGGGCGTCGACTCCCTCAAGTCCGCCTATCCGGGGGCCGCCCGCCTCGGACTGAACGTCCGCGACCACCCGCTCGCCGACGCGCTCGCCCATCCCGCGATCGTCGCCCGGCAGCTCGGCGCCGACGCGCTGTGCGCCACCTGTCTGTCGTGCCCGGTCCACCGGATCTGCGGCGGCGGTCATATCGCCCATCGGTACCGTGCCGGACAGGGATTCCTCAACCCCTCCGTCTACTGCGCCGATCTGCTGAAGGTCATCACACATATCCACCGGCGGCTGCGAGCCGACCTGGCGGACCTGTGAGCGACCGCCCGGCCCCCTCTCTCCTGGCCGCCTACTTCGATCTGCACACCGACCGGGGGCCGCTGCACGCCCGGGCGACCGCCGACCTGGGGCGCCGCTATCTGGCCCGTGAGATGCTGCCGCCCTACCAGGTGATCACACCCGGCGGGTTCCGCCGGACCCTCTCCCCCGGGGCCCCTGGCGCCGTGTACTCCCCCGGCCCCCTCGACCGCTCCGGCGCCGCGTACTCCCCCCGCTCCCTCGACCGCTCCGGCGCCGCGTACTCCCCCCGCTCCGCCGAGGATCCGCGTCAGCTGCCCGCAGCGCACCGAAGTGCCGAATGGGCCTGTCTCTGCCGCGAGCTGGACCACTGGAGCAGCCTGGACGTCGACCGGCAGCTGTCGGTCGCCCGGGTACTGGGCCGCCTGGGCTTCTGGAGCACCGTCGACGCACTGCCCACGCCCGCTACCGCCCCGATGACAGTGGAGCATCTCAAGCTCTCGTACTGGCGCTGTGTGGCACGGCAGATCGCCTCGGGCCCCGACCCCCGGATCGCCGCCGGCGCCCGCGCGCTCCTCGTGGCCCTCGCCCGGAGCACCCGCTTCCCAGCCGCCGCCAGGCTCAGCGCGGCGATCAATCTGGTGGTGGATCACGCCCGGTCGGACCGCTCCATGGCGGAGATGCTCCGCTGGCAGGGTCTGGCCCGCTCCCTCATCGACGCGGCGCCCTCGAACAACTTCAGCATTCTTCTGCTCAGCGCCTACTGGCGTGCCGTCAGTTTCATCCCCTTCCACCGGTCCGACCATGCCGAGGTACGGCGGATGCTCGACGAATCCGAACGGCTCGCCCACCGGGCGGTGGGCGAGGCCGGCGATGACCGCTACCTTCTGGCCCTGGAGAATGTGCGCCTGGTCCTCATGACGCGGGGGCGTGCCTCGGCCGCGGCCGGGGACCGGGTATCGGCCGAGGGCTACTTCCGCACTCTGGTCGGGCACGACCCACTGGACGCCATGTCACATGTCCTGCTGGCGGACTTCCTGGCCGCACAGGGCCGTTC
>NZ_JBSGUP010000434.1:0-6960 GCF_053607985.1 Streptomyces sp. NPDC055078 | reverse complement strand
CCTGCCGCGGGCGGGGTCGGGGGACCCTGGTTTCGCCCCATCACCGGGCCCCGCCCCGGCCGGGCGCGCCGAGATAGCCGCGCGCCAGCGGGAAACCACCCAGGTACACCTCGCCGACCACATCGTCGTCAACCGGTCGCAGGCCCGCGTTCAGCAGATACGCGGCCACGCCGTCGAGCGGGTCGCCGATGCCGAACCGGCTGCCTTGGTGCACCCGCCCGGCGGTCGACCAGATCGTCGTCTCGGTCGGGCCGTACGTGTTCCACAGCTCGGCCCCGCCCAGTGACTCGGCCAGCTCCGGCGTCAGCACCTCCCCGATCGACACCCGGACCCGCACGCACTCCGGCACGCCCCCGGCCGCCGCCAGCACCGCCCACACCGACGGGGTGACCTGGACGACCGTGACCGCCTCGGCCATCAGACGCCGGGCCAGCGCGGGGCCGTCCACAACGATCTCCGGCGGTATCGCCGCCACCCGGGCGCCCACCGTCAGCGGCCCCACCAGTTCCCACACCGAGATGTCGAACGCCGGGGAGATCATGGCCGCCACCACGTCCCCGGCGCCAAGACCCACCAGCGCCGTCGACCGGGCCAGCATCCCGGCCACCGCGCCGTGCGGCACGCCCACCGCCTTCGGGCGGCCGGTCGACCCGGACGTGTGGAGTACGTAAGCCAGTGACTCGGGTGTGATTCCGGGATCGACGCGCTCGAACTCCTCCGGCAGGTCCGGGATCTCGGTCAGCACGACGCGGGCGGCCTCGGTGACGGCCCGGCGCCTCGGCTCGGGCCACAACGGTTCCACCGGCACGTACACCGCGCCCGCCCGCCAGATCCCGAGGATGGCCACCACCAGGTCCGTGCCGCGCGGCAGGTCCACCGCGACCCACGCCTCAGGACCGGCGCCCTTCGCCCGCAGCACCGAGGCCAGCGCCGCCGAACGGCGCTCCAGCTCGGCGTAGGACAACTCACCCACCGCGAGGCCGTCCGCGCCGAACCGGATCAGCTCCAGCACGGTCGACGGCGCCGGAGCACCGGCCGGCCCGGCCACCGGCGCGGCCACCACCGAAGACCCCGCCGTCAACGC
Organism: Streptomyces sp. NPDC055078; assembly: GCF_053607985.1. Classification (NCBI taxonomy): domain Bacteria; kingdom Bacillati; phylum Actinomycetota; class Actinomycetes; order Kitasatosporales; family Streptomycetaceae; genus Streptomyces; species Streptomyces sp. NPDC055078. The sequence continues at coordinate 5,876 of NZ_JBSGUP010000434.1, read as the reverse complement.
CGTCAACGCCGACAACCGGCGATCGGGGTCGGCACACGCACGGTCCAGCAAGGCCAGCAGCCGCCCGGCGACACCGTCGACCGTCGCACCGTCGAACAGGTCCGTGTCGTGCTCGGTGACGACTGCCATCTCTCCGTCGCCGCCGGACTCCACCATCACGGTGAGGTCGACGTCGGCCGTGCCCGTGTCCGGCAGCATCCGGTCGGCCCGTACGCCGGGGAGCACCACCTGGGGTGGGTCCTGCATCACGAGGTGCGCCTGGCACAGCGGCGCGTGGCTCGGGTCGCGGGAGGCGCCGACCGCCTCGACGAGCCGGTCGAACGGGACCGCCGCGCCGCCCAGTCCCGCCGCGACCGCGCGGCGGACCCTGGCCACCAGCTCGCGGAACGTCGGATCGCCGCCGATCCCCACCCGCAACGGCACCGGGTTCACGAACATTCCGACGACGCCGGCGAACTCCGGCCCCGGCCGCCCGGACACCAGGGTGGCGACCACGACGTCGTCCTGACCCGCCGTCGTGCCCAACGTGGCGGCGTACGCGGCCTGTAGCACGACGAACCGGGTGGAGCGCGTGGCGCGGGCGAGCGCGTCGACCCGCGCGGTGAGACCCCCGGGGACGGCGTGGCGGCGCAACTCCCCCCGGAAGGCGCGCATCCTCGGGCGGGGCCGGTCGGTGGGCAGGGTGAGCAGGTCCGGCACACCGTCCAGCTCGGACACCCGGAGGGACGGGTCGTGGTCGATGATGTCCGGCGGCGCTCCAGGATCCGGCAGGGGCCGGGCCGGGTCGGCGTACAGGGCGCTGATCTCCCCGCACAGCACCGACAGTGACGTACCGTCGACGACCGCGTGATGCGTGTTGATCACCAGTATGTGGTCGGTCGGCGTGATCCGGCCCAGCCGGATCCGGAACAACGGCCCGGTGCGCAGGTCGAACGGCTCCCGTGCGGCCTGCGCGGCGAACGCCTCTGCGGCTGCCTCTGCGTCTGCGGCCTGCACCGTCCGCACCACGACATCCGCGGCGCCCACCGGACCCACCCGGCCGACCGGCTCGCCGTCGACCTCGTCGAAGGTGGTGCGCAGCATCGGGTGCCGGGCCACCACCAGGTCAGCCGCGCGCTGGAGCGCGTCCACCGACACGGGGCCGGCCAACCGGAACACCGCCGGGTTGTTGTGCAGGGGTGCGCCATCGGCGAACGCCTCAAGGAACCACAGCCGCCGGGCCCCGGGCGGGAGCGGGACCGTCATCGGTACGCTCCCCGATCTCCGAACCGGCGCCGGTACGCCGCCAGATGGTCCGGGTCCGCCCGCAGGAACGGCGCGTCGGCGGCCACCATGTGCCGCACCGCCAGCAACGGCAGCGGGCTGCGCAACGGCCGGAAGTCCGCGTTCCACAGACCGGGCGCGGACGGCGGTCCCGGGTGGAACTCGCCGATCATCAGGCCGCGTTCCACGAACCCGTCCTTCAGCTCCCGCTGCGTGTGGTCGATCTCCCCGGGTGTGACGTCCGGCAGCACCACCAGGACCGTCCGGTATCTGGCCCCCGGCCCCTCACGCGGCGGCAGGTCGGGGAACCAGTCGCGGTAAGCGGTCATCACCGCCCGCAGGTCCGGCCGTCCGGGGTGTACGGCGAGGTAGAGCCCGCCCCGTTCCAGCGAGACGGCCGTGTACGGGCAGACGTCGCCGCTCCGCCCCAGATCGGGGTGCGGCCGGCACAGATAGGACCGCGCCCACTCCAGCACCACCTCGGCGGCGGCAGGCAGGTCCGGGTGATCCGGCTCGAACAGCGCGACGTCACCCGCCGGGTGGTTCAGCATTTCCCGCTCCGCTTCCGCCGCGCCGCAGCGAGCAACGTGACTCCGCCGAGCCCGGCGAGTCCACCGAGGAGGCGGTCCTGGCGGCGGGCCCGGGCGAGCGCGTCGCCGTACGGGAGGCTGCTGTGGCTGATCATCGCGTACAGCGTCCGCCACCCCGGTAGCAGGCGGCCGAGCGTGAAGTCGATCCGCTTGCGGGCCAGGAACACCGGTGACCGCACCCGGTCGCGCAGCTCCACGAAGTTGCGCGCGGACAACTCGGCGAGCACGTCGGTGTGCGGGCGGCGGCGGGCCTCGAACGCGGCGAGCGCGTCGCCCGGGGCGTGCTCGGCGAGACACGCGTCGAGCACCGCGCAGTCCTCGAACGCGGCGTTCATCCCCTGGCCGTAGAACGGGAACACGGCGTGCGCGGCGTCGCCGACGAGGACGACACGGTCGTGCTGCCACGGCGCGGTGCGCACCGACACCAGGCTGCCCGGCTCGTGCGCGAGGAACTGCGTGACCAGGTCCGGCACCAGCTCGGTCAGGTCGCCGAACTCCTCGGCCAGGAACGCCCCGGCCCGCGCCGGGTCGCGCAGCCCCGAGAACCCGGTGTCGCCGTCGAACGGCAGGAACACGGTCCCGGTCAGCGATCCGTCCGGGTTGGGGTGTGCCACCACCAGTCCCCGTCTGCTCGGCCACACGTGCAACGCCTCCGGCCGGTCGACGGCCGGGATGGTGAACTCCCGGTAGCCCCAGTCCAGGTGCGTCTGATGGAACTCGGCACGCACCCGGCGGTGCAGGTGCGCGCGTACGGTCGAGTACGCGCCGTCCGCGCCCACGACGAGATCCGCCGAGAACGTCCGGGCCGGGGTCCGCACCTCGGTACCGGCCAGGCCGGTGACGCGGTGCCCGAACCACAGCCGCACCCGGGGAATCGATTCGGCGGCGTCGAGCAGGGCGATGTTGAGGTCGTGGCGGCGGACCGAGTGCAGCACCTCGGAGTCGTCCGCGCCGTAGGGCTGGTAGGTGACCCGGCCGCTGTGGTGGACGATCCGCCCGCGCATGGGAACCGATTTGGCCAGGGCCTCATCGAGGAGGCCGATGTCGCGCAACGCCGCCCGCCCGCGTTCGGACAGCCCGACGCTGATCGACGCGGCCTCCGGGCCGTTCGTGCCGCGCGGGTCGTCGCGCCGCTCCACCACGTCCACCCGGTGGCCGCGGCGGGCCAGCCGGATCGCCAGCATGGTTCCGGCCATGCCCGCCCCGACGATGACGACGTTCATGTCCGGCCCCCGGCCGAGTCCACCGAGTCCACTGAGTCCACCGAGTCCACTGAGTCAACTGAGGCCACCGGGTCCATCGCGGACAGGGCTTTGGCGAGGTCGGCGAGTGTGGAGGCGTCGAACACGGTGGCCACGGACGCGTCCACGGCCAGTTCGACCCGGATCCGGCTGACCAGCGCGGTGGCCATCAGCGAGGTGCCGCCGAGGGCGAAGAAGTCGTCGTCCGGCGCGACCGAATCCACCGACAGCACCTCGGCGAACAACCGGGCGAGGTCGTCGGCGAGCGCGCCCGACGCCCGCGGCGCGGGCTCGGCGAACGCGGCCCGGTCCAGTTTTCCGTTGGGGGTCAACGGGAAGTGCTCGACCACCTCGATCATGTCCGGGACCAGGTGGGCCGGCAGCCGCTCGGCGAGGTGCGCGCGCAGGTCCGGCACGCTCGCCCCGCGCGGCACCACATAGCCCACCAGATAGGCGCCGAGCGGTCCGGAGTGGGCGACGACCACCGCCCGCTCCACCGCCGGGTGAGCGCCGAGCGCGGCCTCCACCTCGCCCGGTTCGACCCGGTGGCCGCGGATCTTCACCTGGTCGTCGGCCCGGCCGAGGAACAGCAGGTCACCGTTCGGCAGCACGCGGACCAGGTCGCCGGTGCGGAACATGCGCGACCCGGGCGGACCCCACGGGTCGGCGACGAACCGCTGCGCGGTCGGCCCGGGGCAGCCCAGATAGCCGCGCGCGACCCCGGCGCCGCCGATGTACAGCTCGCCCTCGGCGGCCGGGGCGCACGTCTCGTCCAGCACCCGTAGTTCGGTGCCGGGGATCGCCGCCCCGATCGGCACCACCGGGCCGCCGGTGAGCGGCGCGCTCATGGTGGCGCACGCGGTCGTCTCGGTCGGGCCGTAGGCATTGATCATCCGGCGGCCGGGGGACCATCGGGCGACGAGGTCCGGGCCCACCGCCTCCCCGGCGACGATCAGGCAGGCGACCGAAGGCAGCGCCATGTCCGGCTGGGTGGCGAGCGCGCTCGGTGGCATGCACACATGGGTGACGCCGTGCTCGGCGACGAACCGGGCGAACGGTTCGCCGGGCGGAAGGCCCTCGGGCGGCGCGAGAACGAGCGTGGCCCCGGTGAGCAGCGCCATGCACAGGTCGGCGACGGCCACGTCGAAGCCGACCGACGCGTACTGCAACACCCGGGCACCCGGCCGGGCGCCGAAGCGTTCCCGTTGCGCCGCGACGAGATGAGCGATCCCCGCATGGGGAACGACCACGCCCTTGGGCTTTCCGGTCGAGCCGGAGGTGTAGATGACGTAGGCGGCGCACGCCGGATCGGGATCCGCCACCGGGGCGGCGGACACCGCCGCGGCCTCCAGCGCCCGCAGCTCCCCCGGCGTCAGCACCAGGGCGGGACGGGCGTCGGCGAGCACGGCGGCCACCCGGTCCGGCGGTTGGGCGGAGTCGACCGGCAGGTACGCGGCTCCCGCGGCGAGCACGGCGACGACGGCCACCACCATGTCCGCGCCGCGCGGGATCGCGACGGCGACGATGTCGTCCGGCCCGACCCCACGGTCTCGCAGCCCGCTCGCCACCGCGGAAGCGCGGGCGTCGAGCGCACCGTAGGAGAGCGTGCCGTCAGCGGCGACCACCGCGATCGACTCCGGGGCGCGGGCGACCTGGCGCCGGAACATCCCCACCATCGTCTCGGCCGGTAGGGGATTCACCGTATCTAATCGCGCGTCCACTGCGGTTTCACACTCCGTGACCCACGGGAATCTATTAGGGGAACGAGGGGAACTCTGTCTCATGACGCGGATCGGTGTCAACGCGGATCGGTGTCAACGATCAACGAGGTGGTTATCTTGGCGCTCACCCGATGCGCCGACCGCAATGAATGGCAATGATGAGAACTTGTTCATGGAAATTTTGGTCCCGCTGGTCTGTTCGGCGCCATAACCTGGCCAGTATCTTGATAGCCACTTCCCGAGACCTGATCAGTTACGCGCTGCCGAGCGTGACCAAGTCGTGCTCGAAAATGGGTTGGCCCATCTGGAGGAGTTCGGATGAGCGGGACATCGCTGGGTACGCGATTCAGGGACACGCCACCGACGTTCGTGCCGGTCGACCAGGTAACCGAAACGCGTCTCGTGCGGGTCGCCGGCTCCAGTCCCGACCACGTCAGCGCACTCGCGCAGTGCCCGGACGGCCTCCCGCCGATCCTTGTGCACCGGCCGACCATGCAGGTGATCGACGGTGTGCACCGCCTGCGCGCGGCCAAGCTGCGCGGGGACGCCACCATCGGTGTGCGGTTCGTCGACGGCACCGAGGAGGACGCGTTCGTGCTGGCCGTGAGCGCCAACGTGACCCAGGGGTTGCCGCTGACGCTGGCCGACCGCACCGCCGCCGCCTCCCGGATCCTCTCGTCGCATCCGCATTTGTCGGACCGCCTGATCGCGTCGACAGTCGGGTTGTCCACCAAGAAGGTGGCCGCGATCCGGCAGTGTTCAACCGGGGAAATGACTCAGTTGAACACCCGCCTCGGCCGTGACGGGAAAGTGCGGCCACTCGACGCCTCCCACGGACGTACGATTGCGAGCCGGGCGATTTCGAACAATCCAGATCTTTCGTTGCGGGAGATCGCCCGAATCGCCGGAATATCGGTCGGCACCGCCCGGGATGTCCGGGAAAGAATGCGCCGCGGCGAGGATCCTATTCCGCCGCGGCATCGCCTTTCCGCCGGAAACCGCGCGGAAAACGCAGAAAACTCAGGAAATGCAGAAAACGCAGGAAACGCAGAAAACAACGC
>NZ_JBSGUP010000433.1:0-7055 GCF_053607985.1 Streptomyces sp. NPDC055078 | reverse complement strand
GCCGTCAGCGGCCCGGTCCGGCGCCCGGCGCCGTCAGCCCCCGGGCCGCATCCGGTACTCGTACTCCTCCGGCAGCGGATCGTCCGTCAGCTGCGCCCACACCTCGTTCAGGATCTCCGACCCCTCCCGCAGATCCGCCACCTCGAAGCCACCGTCGAAGATCGCCCGGGCCGCGTCCCGGTGTCCCTCGGCGAGCAGCAGCCGGGCGTGCAGGAGCCGGAACCGGCCGCGCTGCTGGACCGCCGGGCGCAGCCGGGCCCAGACGGAGCGGGCGTCCCGGGTGCGGGAGGCGGTGAGCAGGGCCTCGATGGCCTCCCGGCCGAGCGCGGCCGTCGCGGCCGTCCATGTCTCGCCGTCGTCGCGGCGCTCCTGGCAGAGATCGTCGAACGCCTCCAGATAGCGTTCGGCGGCGCGCTCCGGGTGGCCGCCCTCCTCGTCCGCGACGGCCAGACAGCGCAGCAGCGGCCAGCGGGAGGGGGCGAGTTCGAGGCCGCGCTCCCAGCTGCGTACGGCCTGGGCCTGGTCTCCGGCGTGCCACTGGGCGACACCGAGGTGGTACTCGGTGAGCGGTTCGGCGGCGGCGGTCTCCAGCATGTCGCGCCAGTACGGGGAGACGAGCGAGGGTCCCGGCGGCGCGACCCGGCGCGGCTCGGGGAAGACTCCGGTGGTCAGCAGCTCGCGCCAGGGCGCCTGTTCCTCACCGATGGTCGACTCGTCGAAGGGGGTGCCGGGCAGCTTGACCCCGGCGCGCAGGACTTCGAGCGCCCCCCAGCCGGAGCCCGCGGCGAGCCTGCGGACGGGTTCGGTGTCCGCGCAGGGCCGCCACGCCTCGTACGCGGCGTCCACGGCCTCCCGGGACAGCGCCCGGCCGAGCCGCGACTCCACCTCGGCGCAGGCGGCGGCCCAGTTGCCGCCGTGCACCGTACCGGGGTCGGCGGACAGCGGGCCGTAGGACTCCAGCCAGCTGAACTCCGCGCCCGCGTCGAGCCGCACGTGTTCCAGCTGGGTGCGGGCCAGACCCGCCTGGATCTCGGCGTAGCCGACCGTGCCCGGCTCGGTCAGCCAGCGCTGCCAGCGCCTGCCGCCGCGCCCCGAGCCCCAGACGAAGAGTTTGCGCCCGCGCAGGATGTCGGTGGACGTCTGGACGAGCCCCTTGCCGCCCTCGTCGAGTGCGGCGATCCACTTCCGGGACTCGACGGGCACCTCGTAGAAGTAGTCGGCGGGGTACTCGCTGCGCAGCGGATAGGTGCGGTCCTCGTCACGGTAGTCGGGCACGGGGATCCGGCTGAGCCTGCGCTCGTAGCCGAAGAGCCATGCTTCGTCGGCGGGGGCGATGACCCGGGTGGCCGGATGCTCCTCGACGGCGATGTTGGACCACCAGTAGACCGGCGCGGTCCGCTCGTGCGGATTGCGGATCCGCACCCCGACATGGAGGAAGTCGGAGTCGGCGGGCAGCCACAGATCGACCTGGAACGGCAGATCGCGCAGCCGCTCCCACTCCCAGAGCCGGACCATCTCCCCGCCGTCGGGGGCGGGGACGATCGCGGCGTGCAGCGGTGCGCAGGACAGGGCGGTGTGGCCGGTCGCGCCGATGTTCCACTCGATGCCGCCCGAGTACCAGGCGCCGTTGAGCGCGAAGTCGGCGGGCTGGAAGACGGGGTTGCGGTAGAGGAGTTCCCGCCCGGCGGGCTTGTGGAACAGCGAGTGGATCCGGCCGCCGAGGCCGGGCAGCACGGTGGCGCGCAGCCGTTCGTTCTCGATGACGATCGCGTCGAGGCCGGTGGCGGTGCGCTCCCGGCCGTAGCCGTCGAGCACCCGCTCGGGCAGCAGCGTACGCAGCGGTTCGTAGCCGATCTGCCGGGCCATGTCGCGCGGCAGATCCCGCTTGTCCCGCTCGTCGATCGAGTGCATCTCATCGAGCGGCCGCAGCGCGGGCAGGGGGTTCGGCGGCCCCACCGGGGCCGCGGGCAGGGTCAGTACGGTGTGCCGCACGGTCGTGGCCAAAGCAGCCTCGCTTCACTCGCCGAAGGCCGCCGACTCCTGACGACGGCCCGATGACCATCGAACAGGGTCATCACCGCACCGAACAGATGTCCCGTGGGTCACTCTTCAGCAAAGTCACCGTGCGGCGAAGTCATTCTTCAGCGAGTGGATCGCCCGGCGCTCACACTTCGGTGAAAGCGTCGACGATCAGATCCGTGAGCAGCGCGCCGGCGGTGCCTTCCGGGTCGAGATCGGGGTCGTAGATGGTCACATTCATCCCGACGCAGCGCGGTGAGCGCACCAGCCCGCGTACCAGGGTGGTCAGTTCGTGCGGCAGCAGACCGTGCGGGTCGGGGCTGTCGACGGCGGGCATCACCCGGGGGTCGAGCACATCGGCGTCCAGATGCACCCAGAATCCGTCGAGCATCGGTATCTCCAGGCTCAGCACGACGGCCGACACGACCTCGGCCGGGCTCCATTCGCGCACCTCCGACACGGACGCCGCCGGGATCTTCAGCTGGGCCAGCTCGGCCCGTTCGTCGTCGAACTCGTCACGGATGCCGAGGAGCCTGATGTCGTCGTCGAGCAGATAGGGCCGCAGGCCCTCCAGATCGGTCAGATCGTCCTGCCCCCGGCCGGTCGCGATGGCCAGTTCCTCGCCGCCGGCCGCCCCGATCCGGTCGGAGTTGCCGGGGTGGCGGAAGTCGGCGGAGGCGTCGAGTGCGGCCAGTCCGAAGCGGCCGATCCGGCGCAGGGCGAGCGCGGCGCCGAGCTGGATCGAGCAGTCGCCGCCGAGGACGAGGGCGAAGCTCCCGGCGCGTACATGCTGTTCGATACGGTCGGCGAGGCGCGGTGTGTACGCGGCGATGGCCGCGGCGTTGAAGACCCCGTCGCCCTCCTGCCAGTCGCCCCGGTCGTAGCGCGGCGGTACCACGACACCGCCGTCGAACGCCCGCAGTCTCGGCACGATGCGCTGCTCGCGCAAGGCTCCGGCGAGCTTGTAGCAGCCGGGGACGGTCCCCGGGGCCGGAGGGCGCAGACCGAGGTTGGAGGGTGCGTCGATCACGACGATGTTCCGCATGCGACCCATCCTCACCCCCGCCCTGCGGATGTTCAATCCGCGAGTCCGGTTCCTGCCGGTCCCTGCCGTTCTCTGCCGGTCGCGGCTTTTCCTGCCGGTCCCGCTGCCGGTCTCCGGCGGTCTCCGGCGAAGGTCTAGCGGGCGCGGCGGTGGAAGAAGAAGAGGCCGCCGCACAGCGCTCCGATGACGAACATCAGGAGGAGGGCCAGATAGAGCGGCATGGTCACCAGCGGAATCACCAGCCGGATCTCGACCTGCTGGGTGTTCTCGGCCATGAAGATGATCGCCAGGACCAGCAGGACGACCACCGTGGTCCGGGCGGGCGTGAACCAGCCGCCCAGGCCGCCCCTGCCACTCCTGCCCCTTCTGCCGCGCTGCCGTGGCCTCGGTGAATCCTTTGCGCTCATGGGAAGCAGCTTGCGCCGGGGGCGGTGCCGGGGCGCGGTGAGGTGGACCGTACGGGTGAGGACGGGGTGGGGGGCGAGATGCCGTACGGGCTGGGATTCCGTACGGGCTGGGATGCCGTACGGGTGGGGCTGCGGCCCCCGGCGCGGTCAGCCGCCCGGGATGTCGGTCTGGGCGACGAGGTCCTGGAGCGCCTTGCGGGCCGCGTCGGCGTATCTCGCGTCGATGTCCATCCGGAAGGCCAGATAGTGGACCTGGTCCCCCACCATGAAGGTGCGCAGCAACTGGACGCCGGTCACATGGGTCCGGTCGGGAAAGGCGGCGTCGCCCGCCATGGGTGCCGTCGCCTCGCTGTGGGTGACGCCCCCGCCCGGCTTCTTCCAGTTCGCGTCCTCGACGTCGAACCAGCCGAACCCCCGGATGAAGGCGTCCTCCGCCTTCTTCGGGCAGACTGTCCGGCCGCACTTCTTGACGTCGGTCCACCACCGGAGATAAACGGGCGCGTCGTGTCCCTGGACCAGGCCGCCGCAGAGGGGTTTCTCGGGCCTTCCGGGGGCATCGACACAGGTGTAGTGAGGGCGCCGGTAGACGATCCCGGTGTCCTCAACTTCCTCCAGCTCGGAGCGCTCCTGGCCGCGCCAGACCGGCAGGGCGAGCCGGGGCCGGACCTGGCGGTGGCGGGCCTGGAGGGAGTCCCCGGGCAGTGCGGGCAGCGGCACCGAGGCCAGGGCACGGGACGGGGCCGGTTGCGCGCCCGCGTTGTGCAGCACCTGCTGGGCCAGGATCGCCGCGACGCCCATGACCCGGTCCTCGTCGGCGTAATCCTCCTCGTACAGGAGCCGGATGTAGAGGTTTCCGGTCCGTGCGTGGATCTCGGCCTCCGCGCTGTCTCCGTTGGAAGAAATGTAGCTTCGGCTCCGGGCCCCGTCGCCCACCGCCTTCAGCAGCGGGTGCGCCTGCGAGCGGCCCAGGAGGGTGTTCGCCTGGCGTATCCCGCTGGCCCGCCCCTTGGGTCCCATCGCCCGGGCGTGCAGCTCAACCCTGGACGACCGGCCGGGTCCGGTGCCGGTCCACTCGCAGTGACCGTGACTGTTTCCGGTGACCACGGCCCCGGAGACGACGGGGGCCAGTTGCGCCACGGTGAGCAGCGAGCAGTCGGAAGGCACCGTCCGGTACGGCCCGGCCTCCCCCTTCGTACCGCCGGGTGCCGTGATCAGCCAGGCGATCAGCGCGCCGGCCGAGGCGAGGTGGACCGCCAGGGCCAGCAGCCGCACCACCGGCCGCTCGCGCCGCTCGGTGAGCGCTGTCCCGGCCGCGAGCCGGTCGCGCAGTTCCATATGGCGGAAGTGATAGAAGCCGCCGCTCTGCCGCAGGACTCCGCGCCGGTGGGCGTCCCGCAGAAACGCGTTGAGCCGCCAGGGCAGCGTGCCGCGTGCGGCGAACCAGGCGCGCGCCACGGTGTAGCGGCCCCAGGCGGTACGTCCGAGGCCGTGCAGCAGCACGGCTGCGAGCCAGCAGCCCGCGACCGCCGTCCACTCGCCCCACAGGGCCCGGTCCAGGGCCTCGCCGCTGTACGCGTAGGCGCCGTAGCAGAGGAACGGCACCCCCAGGAGGAGCAGCGCTTCGAACCCGAACAGCCCGTCGCCGCGTTGGCCCAGGCGCATCACAGTGACCGCCACGGCCGCGCGCCGCGCGTCGCGCAGCACCCGCCAGGGGCCGTTCGCCTCGGTGTCGGCGGGCGCGGTCAGGGTTTTCACCGGTTCCCAGAAGCGCCAGCCACGGGGGAACGTGAGCCGCTCGGGACCGGGGTGGGCGGTCCGCGGGAGGGCGGCCCAGCCCGCGAACAGGACGAGCAGCGCCAGGGCCGTGAGGACCAGCCAGACCGGCCCGCCGGGCCACTGGGTGGTCACCGCCGTGCCTCCGCCGCCCCAGCAGACCGCCGCCACCGCGAAGGCGAGCGCGGCCAGCGACGCCAGCGTGCCCGCGCATCGGGGCAGTGCCTCGTCCAGTCGCCACCAGGCCAGTTCCTGGGTGTGGACGGTACGCATCCGGTGGGCCAGGAAGCCGAGCGACCGCTCGGCCCGCCGGGCGTCCCAGGGTCCCCGGCCCACCCGGTCGTCCAGGGCGATGTCGTAGACGGCGGGGACGAACGAGTCCAGCAGATGCGACTCGACCGCCCGGTGGTCCGGGAAGCGGTCCCGGTCGAGGAGTTCGGCCGGGTCGGCGCGGGTGTCGCTGTAGGCGGACCGGGCGAGTCCCACCATCAGCGGGGTGGACAGCGCCCTGCGCAGCTCCCGCGCGGCCGGGTCGTCACCGGTGGCCCGCAGCCGGGCCAGCACCGTGTCCCACTTGGTGGTCAGCGTGCCGTCGACGGAGATGAGCCGGGTGGTACGGGGCAGGAAGTCGGCGAGCTGGGAGACGGTGAGCGGCTGGATCTTGACCACCGCGGCGGCGGTGAGCACGTCCTCATCGGCGACCGCTTTCCGGTACGCCCGGGGGCGGCTGGTGAGCACGAGCTGACGGCCCGGGCCCAGTGAACGGTTCAGCTCGCGCAGCCCCTTGGCCTGGGCGGTGGCGGGCAGTTCGTCGAACCCGTCGTACACCGGCAGGATTCGGCCGGTCTCCAGCAGCGCCCCGGCGATCGCGTGGCGTACGGCGCCGTCCGCGCCCAGCTCCGGGAAGAGTCCGGCGATCCGGCCGGCCGCCCAGCTCAGCGGTCCCTGGGCGAAGGGGTCCCAGGAGGCGATCGGCAGGACGACGGGCACGGGCCGGGCCGGGTCGCCCTCCCCGGGGTCCAGGAGCCGGCGTGCCAGCCGCAGCGCCAGTACGGACTTCCCGGCTCCGGCGCCGCCCAGCACCACCAGCCGGCGCTCGGGCAGCCGATCGTAGACCGTGAGCACGTCGAGCAGTTCACCGCTGAGGTCGATCGGCTCCGAGCCCCGCTCGCGGACGGTGCTCGCGTGATCGGCGAGCGTCGGGTCGCCCTCCCGCCAGGACACCCGCAGCGGGACCGGATCGTGGATACGGGCGAGCCGTTCCTCCCGGTCGTAGGACTCCCGCAGCCGTCCGGCGAGCAGGGCGAGGGCCGCGGTCAGCTCGCTCTGGGGTACGACGGTCCTCGGCCGGGTGCCCGTCAGCGTCCTGACCAGGGTGACGAGCTGGACGACTGCGGGCAGCAGCAGGAGCGCCCCGGCGACGGCCGGGAGCGGACCCGGCCGGGCGATGAGCAGCACCCCGGCGGCGGCGACGGCCGCGGAGGCGGCGAGGCGCAGGGTGCGGGAGCGGACGGTCGGCACGGGGAGGTGGATATGGACGGAGCCGGCCTGGAGGAGCCAGCCGACGGAGGCGTCGGTGACGCGGTTGTCGACGGGTGCGGGGGTCTTGCTGTTTCGCGTGCGCGGCCGCATTGTCCCCCCGTGGCCCGGCGTTGAGTGCGCTCCTATGGTGCCTTGGGGGCCTGCGGCTCCTCAAATGCCGGAGGGGCTGGTGGGCAGGCCCAGGCCCGGCGCGGGCCCTTCGGCGGGGCTCCGCCCCGCGCCGCCCCCTACGCCCTGCGGCGGGGGGGGACCCCCCGCGCCACCAAACC
>NZ_JBSGUP010000432.1:0-7087 GCF_053607985.1 Streptomyces sp. NPDC055078 | reverse complement strand
AGCCCCGCCGGCGTTTGAGGCGCGAGGTCCGGGGCGGAGCCCCGGGAGGGCCACGCGGAGCACCCGCCATCCCGCCGTATCCTGAGGGCGAACCCCCCGTCCCAGGAGCATGTCTTGTACTTCACCGATCGCGGCATCGAGGAGCTGGAGAAGCGGCGCGGCGAGGAGGAGGTCACCTTCGAGTGGCTGGCCGAGCAGCTGCGTACGTTCGTCGACCTCAACCCCGACTTCGAGGTGCCGGTCGAGCGGCTGGCCACCTGGCTCGCACGGCTGGACGACGAGGACGAGGACGACGTCTGACGCCTGGCGAGGGCAGTCGCGGCCTACGGCCAGGGGCTCCGCAGATACCCCAGCGCTCCGTTCACGATCAGCACCGCCCCCGCCGCGACCCAGCCGGGGCTGCGGCGGCGGGCACCCCAGAGAGCCATCGGCACCCCCACGGCGAGTTGGACGGCGCCCAGGGTCTGGGCGGTCGTACGGCCCCTGGGGGCGCGCAGCCAGTGGTCGAGCCCTTCCTCCACGGCGTGGAGTTCAGCCCGTACGGCATCGCGCCAGCCGTCCCATTCGCCGCCGCTGAGGGCTTCCGCGCCGAGTGCGCGGGCGGTGGCGCGGAGGCGGTCGGCCGGTTCTCCCGGGGTGAGCCCCGGTGGCAGATCGAGGCCGGTCCTGGCGAGTACGGCGATCAGCCCGATCAGCCGGGCGCGGGCGTCGGACTCCGGGTCGGGCAGGATGAGCGGCTCCAGCGCCTGTACGTCGAGGACGGGGTCGAGCCCGAGGCGCGCGGCGAACGTCCGGATCGCCTCGTGCTCGCCCACGGGTGTGCCGTCCGCGAGCCAGATGTATCCGACGGGCCGGCGGAATCCGGCGGCGAGGACGAACCCGGCGCGGTCGCCGTCCCACCACAGGGCGAGCGCGGGCCGGTTGCTGGCGACGGCGACGGCGGACGCCCAGCCGACGAGCACCCGGTCGACGGGGTCGCCCTCACTGTCACCACTGCCCCGCCAGGACTTTCCCTCCGGTACGAGGGCGCTCCACCCGTCTCCGGCCGGGACGAGGAGCTGCTGCTCACGCAACAGCAGGGCGGGCGGCCGTACGGCGGAGAGGTCGGCCCGGCAGAGCAGCAGCGCACCCACGGGTGTCGCGTTCATACATCTCACGCTAGGCCACTTTGTACCGCTATGACGGTTTACGGTCGACAGCCTCTTCGGCCACCGCTTCGACGGCCCCTTCGGCCGGCCCTTCGACGGGTACTCAGGGGAGGCTTGACAAGCTCCATTCGCGATATATCGTATTGACCAGGAGACGCGATATGTTGCGTCACAGTCGGCTGGGAGGTCAGCGTCATGGCGGAGTCGACGTGGGAGGTCACCGAGCCGAGGAAGCTCACCTTCGACGCCCCGGTGACCGCACTCAATGTGCGCGTCGTCAATGGCACGGTCAATGTGGTGGGCACCGACGAGGGCCGCGCCCGCCTGGAGGTCGCCCGTATCGCTGGCCCGCCGCTGATAGTGACCCAGCAGGGCTCGTCCCTCACCGTCGCCTATGCGGACCTGCCGTGGCAGGGCTGGCTCAAGTGGCTCGACCGCAAGGGCTGGCACCGGGACATCGTGGTCTCCCTCGCGGTCCCGTCCGGGGCGTCCGTCGAGGTCGGCGTGGTGGGCGCGGGGGCGGTGATCTCGGGGATCCGGGGAAGCACCTCCGTACACAGCGTCAGCGGCGACACCACGCTCGTGCGGCTCTCCGGGACCGTCCGTGCCGAGTCGGTGTCGGGGCATCTGGAGGCCCAGTCGGTCAGCGGCGAGCTGCGCCACAATTCCGTTTCGGGCGATCTGACGGTGATCGAGTGCTCGGGCGGGTATGTGCGCGCGGAGTCCGTCAGCGGCGACATGCTGATAGATCTCGCCCCGCTCGACGGCGCACCCCGGCCGACGGACATCAAGCTGACCACGGTGTCGGGCGATCTGGCCGTCCGGGTGCCGCACCCCCTCGACGCGAAGGTGGACGCGAACACCACGAGCGGCGCCGTCTCCAACGCGTTCGACGATCTGCGGGTGAGCGGCCAGTGGGGTGCCAAGAAGATCGCCGGCACCCTGGGCTCGGGCGCCGGGACGCTCAGAGCGACGACCGTTTCGGGCTCGATCGCCCTGCTGCGCAGGCCACCCGACGACCTGGACACCGACCTGGACGCCGGTCTGGACACTGACCCGGACGCCGGTCTGGACACTGATCCGGACACCCATCCGGCCGACGCCCCGCCCGCCGCCGCCCCATCGGGTCCCCCCGGCCCGGCCGGCGGTTCGGCAGGCACCACCGGGAAGGTGCTCTGACATGGCTCCCGTCTTCGCCCACGGCCGTCTGCGCCTGTATCTGCTGAAGCTCCTGGACGAGGCCCCGCGCCATGGCTACGAGGTGATCCGGCTCCTGGAGGAGCGTTTCCAGGGGCTGTACGCACCCTCCGCGGGCACGGTCTATCCGCGGCTGGCCAAGCTGGAGGCCGAGGGCCTGGTCACCCATGCCACCGAGGGCGGGCGCAAGGTCTACTCGATCACCGACGCGGGCCGCGAGGAGCTGGCCGGACGCAGCGGCGAGCTGGCCGATCTGGAGCTGGAGATCAGGGAGTCCGTGTCGGAGCTGGCCGCGGAGATCCGTGACGATGTGCGCGGCGCGGCGGGCAAGCTGCGCAGCGAGATGCGCGCGGCCGCCTCCAGGACGCGCACCTCGGCCGGTGCGGAGAAGGAGGAGTGGCGCAAGGTCACCCATGAGTGGCAGGAGCAGGCGCGCCGGGCCCGGGAGGACGCGCAGCAGGCGCGCCGCCAGGCCAGGGAGGCACAGGACAAGGCACGCCGGGAGATGCAGCGCATCGCCCAGCAGGTCCAGGACCAGGTGCAGGACCACTTCACCCGGGGCGACTGGCCCACGGGGGTGCGGGAGGGTCTTTCGGAGCTGACGGCTCAGCTGTCCGGGCTGGCCAAGGGCGGCATGGGGTGGGCGGCGCCGTCCCCCGGGCCCGACCCGTCCCCGGGCGCGGCGGGCGCGTCGTCCGCGTCCGGCGCACCCTCCGCGTCCGGTGCGTCAGGGCCCTCCCAGGAGCCGCGGGACCCGTCGCAGGCGCCCGCCGGCTGGGACCCTTCGTACGACTCCCCGGATCCGGGGCCTGACCAGTCGTACGACTCCCCGGACCTGGGAGCCGACCCCTCGTACGAGTACCCGGATCCGGGACTTGTCGCGTCGTACGAGACACCTGCCGCCGAGTGGCCGTCGGACGCCCCGTCGACGGGGGACCCGGCCCGCGATCTGGACCGGCTGCTCGACCGCTTCCGTGACGACATCCGTGACGCGGCGCGGGACAACGGCATCTCGGAGGCCCAGCTCGGAGAGTCCCGCCGCCATCTGTCGACGGCTGCCGCCCACATCACGGCGCTGCTGAGAATAGGCAGGAAGTAGCCGAGTACCGTCGGCAGGACGGCTGCCGACTGCCCCGGGCCGCCGGCAGGACGGCTGTCGAGTGCACCGGGCCGCGCGCCGGGGCCACTCCCGCCGTCCGTCGGGCCCGCCCCCCTGCGCCCCTGTCCTCGGGCGCGGCTGGGGCGCGCATGGCCGGAAGTACCACCCCAGGGGGTGATCGGCACAAGAGCACCTGTACGAACCCCGGTCCAGCGATACGGTGGGAATCACTGCCAACGAGGCGGGTGCGGCGGAGGATTCGGGACGGGATGAGTGCGACCGTCCCCGGCCGAGGTCGCGCCCCCGCCACAACCGCTGTCCGTCCACGCACCGATCCGAGCCCGCTTCCACCACATCACGTCCAGCGAACGAGAGAGCACGGTCATGAAGGTGTGGGCGCCGGGCGCATGTGACCACGACTGGACGCAGTGGAGCGGGAAGCAGCGCTGCCGGAAGTGCGGCACAACGCAGGAGCGAGCACATGCGGTACCGGGCACACCGGGGGACTGAGTACCCACGGTGCCGCGTACCACGCGGGGCCGAGCACAGGGACGGACAGGCGCATGTGACGGGTGCCCTGTGTGTCAGGAGAGGGAACGTATGGCTGCGGGCATGGAATGGGATGAGCTTCCGGCCGGACTCCGGCAGGCGGTCGCCGAGCGCACCGGTGAGGTGCTCAGCGCCGAACGCGTGGCCGGGGGGCTCAACTCACCCATCGCGCTCACCATCACCACCAAGGGCAATGGGCCGCTGTTCCTCAAGGGGGTCAGGGACAACGATGCCGACGCGGTGATGGGGCTCCGCTGGGAAGAGCTGGTCAACCCAGCCGTGCGGGGCATCGGACCGACGATCCGGCACAGTTTCCGCGCCGGTGGGTGGCTGTGTCTCGCCTTCATCCACATCGACGGCCGGCATGCCGATCTGAGCCCGGGGAGCGCGGATCTGGCGGCGGTGACGTTCACGCTGCAACGGCTGCGGGGACTGCGGGCGCCCGAGGCCCCGCTCCCCCGGTTCGGGCAGCGGTTCGCCGCGTATCTGAAACCGGGTGAGACGGAGGCCCTGACGGGCAGGCATTTACTGCACACGGACACCAACCCGTACAACATCATGGTGGGTCGTCACGGGGGGAACGCCTACCTCGTCGACTGGGCGATGCCCGCGATCGGCCCCTCCTGGATCGACCCCGCCTATACGGCCGTACGCCTGATGGAGTGCGGGCAGAGCGCCGACGACGCGATCGGCTGGCTGTCGGGGTTTCCGCACTGGCGGCGGGCCGATCCGAAGGCCGTGGAGACCTTTGTGCAGGTCATCTGCCGTCATTGGGCGGAGACCGTGGGAGAGCCGGAGGCCGAGACCCGGAACGAGCGCTTCCGACAGCTTCTGGACTTTCCCCATGAGTCCCCGGCCCCGCTGTGGCACCCCCGCCAGCGGCGCTACCGCTGACCCGTGCCCCGTCCCCGTCCCCGTCTGACCGAACTGGGTACTACGCGCCGCCCCCGTACATCACCCGCTCCACCGCCTCATAGGTCACCCCGTGGTCGGCCAGCACTTCCGAGACGACCCCCGGCCTGGCGGTCAGTGCCAGCAGAAGGTGCTCACCGCCGATGTGCCGGTCGCCCCGGCCGAGGGCGATGCGCAGCGACTTCTCCAGCGTGTCCTTGGCCGGCCGGGTGAAGGAACGGTGGCCGGACCACCATTTCCTGGACCGCTTGCCGACCTGGAGGGCACCCTGCCCGTGGGTCTCCTCCACCCGCGAGACGATCTCGCCCACATCGATCCCGAGCCCGGCCAGCGCCTCCGCCTCCGACTTGGACAGCCCGGCACGCCTGCGGGCGTCCGCGAGCGCTTCCTCGACCGACTCCCGCCGGTCGAAGATCCCGAGCGCGGTGAGGGCGAAGGCCGTCCGGGTCCCCTGCTGTTCGAGGATGGCCAGCAGCAGATGTTCCTCGGTGATGGAGTCCGCGCCCGCGCGTTCGGACTGGGTCACGGAGTTCGTGACCACGTCCCGGGCGTCCTGGGTGAAGCGCTCGAACATCACTGCCTCCCGTACTTCTTGTGTACAGCCTGCCGGCTGACGCCCAGCTCGGCCGCGATCTCCTGCCACGACCAGCCCTGGTTACGGGCGCCACGCACCTGGACGGCTTCGAGCTGCTCAAGAAGCCGGCGCAGGGCGGCGACCGCTCGCAGCCCGACCCGTGGGTCGCGGTCACCCGCCCGTGCGGCGAGATCGGTTGCTTCAGTCATGGTGTCAACCTACATTGACAGTTGTCCACAGTCAACCCGGGTTGACGGATCGCGGCGTAGTCTCGAAGAGTCCGGTCGGCGGCAGCGAGCCGCCCGGTCAGAAGAAGCCCTGTCAGAAGAGTCCCGTCAGAGGAGTCCGGCCAGGAGGCGCCGTCAGGAGGCGCCCGGTCAGGAGGGCGTCAGCACCACCTTGCCGAACAGCTCACCGCCCGCCATCCGCTCGAACCCCTCCCGCGCCCGGTCCAGCGGAAGCACCTCGTCGATCACCGGCCGTACCCCGGTCGCCGCACAGAAGGAGAGGAGGTCCTCCAGTTCGTCCTTGGACCCCATGGTCGAGCCCACCACCTTCAGCTCCAGGAAGAAGATCCGGGTCAGTTCGGCGTGCGAGGGGCGGTCGCCGCTCGTCGCGCCCGAGATCACCAGAGTGCCGCCCGGCCGCAGTGACTTGATCGAGTGCGACCAGGTCGCCGCCCCGACCGTCTCGATCACCGCGTCCACCCGGCGGGGCAGCCGCGCCCCCGGCTCGTACGCCTCCTCGGCACCCAGCTCGACGGCCCGCGTGCGTTTGGCCTCGGTCCGGCTGGTGGCGTACATCCGCAGCCCTGCGGCCTTGCCGAGGACGATCGCGGCGGTGGCGACTCCCCCACCCGCCCCCTGGACGAGTACGGAGTCCCCCGGCCGGACCCCGGCGTTGGTGAAGAGCATGCGGTAGGCGGTGAGCCAGGCCGTGGGCAGACAGGCGGCCTGCTCGAAGCTCAGCTCCCTCGGTTTGGGGAGCACATTCCAGGCGGGGACGGTGACCTGCTCGGCGAAGGTGCCCGGGTAGCGCTCGGTGAGGATGGAGCGGGGCTCGTCGGGCCCGACACCATGGCCCGTCTGGCCGATGACGGAGTGGAGCACCACCTCACGGCCATCGGCGTCGATCCCCGAGGCGTCACAGCCCAGGATCATCGGCAGTCGGTCCTCACCGAGGCCGACGCCCCGCAGGGACCAGAGGTCATGGTGGTTGAGTGAGGCGGCCTTGACGGTCACGGTGGTCCAGCCGGGCCGGGCCTCGGGGGCGGGGCGTTCGCCCAGCTCCAGTCCGTTGAGCGGATTGTCAAGGTCGATACGGGCAGCGTAGGCGGCGAACATGGCCCGACCCTAGGCCGCCGCCACCTGCCCACGGAACCACACCCGTGTGTGACACACACCGCTCCCCCACCGACCACCCAGCCGCACGACCGGACCCGCCTGGACCACCTGGGCCACCCAGACCACCCGGGCCACCCGAGTCGCTGTGCACTCTCCAGGTCCACCCACCCCATCGGGCCCACACGACCGCCCCACCCCACCGGACCCGACACGACCACTCCGCTCCACCGGGCCCACACGAACGGGCCCCGCCCCGGGGCCGGAG
>NZ_JBSGUP010000431.1:0-7094 GCF_053607985.1 Streptomyces sp. NPDC055078 | reverse complement strand
ACTCCATCGCCACCCTGGACCGCGCCCGGGTGCGCCCCGAGGCGCGGGCCGCCTTCGGGCTCGACCCCGATCTGCCCACCCTGCTGGTCTCCGGCGGCTCCCAGGGCGCGCGCCGTCTCAATGAGGTCGTCCAGCAGGCCGTCCCGGTGCTCCAGCGCGCCGGCATTCAGGTGCTGCACGCGGTCGGCCCCAAGAATGAAATGCCGTATGTGAACAACATGCCCGGAATCCCGCCCTACATCCCGGTACCGTACGTGGACCGGATGGACCTCGCTTACGCCGCGGCCGACATGATGCTCTGCCGCGCGGGCGCGATGACCGTCGCCGAACTCTCCGCCGTCGGGCTCCCCGCCGCCTATGTCCCGCTGCCGATCGGCAACGGCGAACAGCGGCTCAACGCCCAGCCGGTGGTGAAGGCGGGCGGCGGACTGCTCGTCGACGACGCCGAACTGACCCCCCAGTGGGTCCAGGGCAATGTCCTTCCGGTACTGGCCGATCCGCACCGGTTGTACGAGATGTCCCGCGCAGCCGCCGAGTTCGGCCGCAGGGACGCCGACGAACTGCTGGTCGGCATGGTGTACGAGGCGATCGCGGCACGCCACAGGGCGTGAGGCCGCGCGGACCGGGGACCCCCCGGTTCCGAGGCAGCCCCAGCCGGAAGGAGACCGGGAGCGTGGCCGGACCCACCACAGCCGAACGAGGTGCGCGCGAGTCCCCGCGCCGGCCCGAGGGGGCGTCCGGCGGCCCGCCGGGCGACGCCGGTTCCCGGCGGCGGCGCGTCCCCGTCCGGGTCCTGCTGATCGCCCTCGCCGCCGCCGCGCTCCTCGCCGGCGGAATCTGGACGCTGTACGGGTCCTCCTGGCTGCGGGTGGAACGGGTGAAGGCCACCGGAACCGATGTGCTGACCCCGGAACAGGTGACGGAAACGGCCAGGGTCCCGATGGGATCACCGCTGATCTCCGTCGACACGGACGGCATCGAAGCCCGGCTGAAAGCCAACCTCCCCCGGATCGACTCGGTGGAGGTGAGCCGGTCCTGGCCGACCGGGATCACCATCGAGGTGACAGAGCGTCAGCCCGTCCTCGTTCTCCGGAAGGACGCCCGGTTTGTCGAAGTCGACAAGAAAGGTGTCCGGTTCGCGACGGTCGACAAGGCGCCCAGGGCTGTTCCCCTGCTTGAATTGACCGTTGTACGGTCGCCCAGCGCGCGCCGGTTCCCGGCGGACCGGCTCATCGCCGAAGCGGTACGGGTCAGAAGCGAACTCCCCGGAAAAGTGGCGGCCGACACCCGTACTGTTGTGGTGCGCTCATACGACTACATCACCATGGAGTTGACCCGGGGTCGCACGGTGGTCTGGGGCAGTCCCGAGGACGGCGAGGCGAAGGCTCGTGCGCTCACCGCCCTCATGAAGGCCGCGCCCAAGGCCGACCGTTTCGATGTGAGCGCGCCCACCGCCCCGGCCACATCGGGGAGTTGACGCGCGAATGCACTGGCCAGAACCCTGACTGGTCAGCGCAACGGCTGATCACATAGGGTGAAAAGAAAAACGGGAGGTTCGGCGTGTTCATTGAACGTGCGCCACTTGTCGACTTAGTGTCCTGTTCGGAAGAGTCCAGCGAACAGTCACACTGGTAACCCTAAACTTGAACGTTAGGGTTTGGGTCGGCGTTTCGGACCGTCCCATCGGCATCCGTCGTCGCGGCGCGAGAGCGCACAGTGACGACACGTAAATCGAGGCGAGAGGCCTTCGACGTGGCAGCACCGCAGAACTACCTCGCAGTCATCAAGGTCATCGGTGTCGGCGGCGGTGGTGTCAATGCCATCAACCGAATGATCGAGGTCGGTCTCAAGGGCGTCGAGTTCATCGCCATCAACACCGATGCGCAGGCACTGTTGATGAGCGACGCCGACGTCAAGCTCGACGTCGGCCGTGAACTCACCCGGGGCCTCGGGGCCGGAGCGAATCCGGCCGTCGGTCGCAAGGCGGCAGAAGACCACCGTGAGGAGATCGAGGAGGTCCTCAAGGGGGCCGACATGGTCTTCGTCACCGCGGGGGAGGGCGGCGGCACCGGCACCGGCGGCGCGCCCGTCGTGGCCAATATCGCCCGCTCGCTCGGCGCTCTGACGATCGGTGTGGTCACCCGCCCGTTCACCTTCGAGGGCCGCCGGCGCGCGAACCAGGCCGAGGACGGCATTGCCGAACTCCGCGAAGAGGTCGACACCCTCATCGTCATCCCGAACGACCGGCTGCTGTCCATCTCGGACCGCCAGGTCAGCGTCCTGGACGCGTTCAAGTCCGCGGACCAGGTACTGCTCTCGGGTGTCCAGGGCATCACCGACCTGATCACCACGCCCGGTCTGATCAACCTCGACTTCGCCGATGTCAAGTCCGTGATGTCCGAGGCGGGGTCGGCGCTCATGGGCATCGGTTCGGCCCGCGGCGACGACCGCGCGGTGGCCGCGGCCGAGATGGCGATCTCCTCGCCGCTGCTCGAAGCCTCCATCGACGGTGCCCGCGGTGTGCTGCTCTCCATCTCCGGTGGCTCTGACCTGGGCCTCTTCGAGATCAATGAGGCCGCGCAGCTGGTCAGCGAGGCCGCTCACCCCGAGGCGAACATCATCTTCGGCGCGGTCATCGACGACGCCCTCGGCGACGAGGTCCGGGTCACGGTCATCGCGGCCGGGTTCGACGGCGGTCAGCCGCCCGCCCCCCGCAGCCCCACCCTGGGTGCCACCAAGCAGTCCGGCGGCGAGCAGTCCACCCAGCAGTCCCGGGTGAACGAGATTCCGCGTCCGACCGGCGGACTGGGTTCCGTGACGGGACGCGAGGAGACCAAGCAGCCCGAGCCCGCTCCGGTGGCGAGCGACCACCGCGACCACCGGGCCCCGGCGGCGCCGTACACCCCGGACACCCACACCTACCGGGACCCCCAGGCCGAAGAGCTGGACGTACCGGACTTCTTGAAGTGACCGTGCGGCACGACGCGATACACGTGAGCGGCGCGCATTTCGCCTTCACCGACAGGTGGGGCGGGGTGAGCGCCGTTCCGTACGAAGAGCTGAATCTGGGCGGCGCGGTCGGTGACGACCCGGCGGCCGTCGTGGCCAACCGGGCGATCGCCGCCCGGGAACGGGGACTCGATCCGGACAGTGTGGTCTGGATGAACCAGGTCCATGGCAAGGATGTCGCCACGGTGAACGGCCCCTGGGGGGACGGCCCGGTGCCCCCGGTCGACGCGCTGGTCACCGGCAGGCGCGGGCTCGCCCTCGCCGTACTGACGGCGGACTGCACCCCCGTACTGCTCGCCGATCCGGCCGCGGGTGTGGTCGCCGCGGCCCACGCGGGACGGCCGGGACTGGTCGCCGGGATCGTGCCAGCGGCTGTCGGGGCGATGACCGCTCTCGGCGCGGAGCCGGACCGGATCGTCGCCCGCACCGGGCCCGCCATCTGCGGACGGTGCTATGAAGTACCCGAGCGGATGCGGGCGGAGGTGGCCGAAACCGAGCCTGCCGCCTGGTCCGAGACAAGCTGGGGCACACCGGCCGTCGATGTGACCGCCGGAGTGCACGCCCAGCTCGAAGCGCTCGGCGTGCGCGACCGGCAGGCATCCCGGTTCTGCACCCTGGAATCGAGCGACCACTACTCGTACCGCCGCGACCGCACCACCGGGCGGCTCGCCGGATATGTCTGGCTGGCGCCGCTTTCCGCCGGGGCGGACGACGGCTCCCCGGCAGGAGAGACGGCAGCATGACCGATTCCAGATTTTCCGGCGAACCCCGCGAACCCCGTGGTTCCGGCGATCCCCGCGATCCCGGCGATCCCCGTGGTTCCGGCGAACCCGGCACAGCCCACCGCCGAGCCGAACTCGCGGCCGGACTCGCGCAAGTGGAGGAACGTATCTCCTCCGCCTGCGCCGCCGCGGGCCGCAAGCGGGAGGAGGTGACTCTCATCGTGGTCACCAAGACCTATCCGGTGAGTGATGTACGCCTCCTCCATGAACTCGGTGTCCGTCATTTGGCCGAGAATCGCGATCAGGACGCCGCGCCCAAGGCCGCCGCGTGCGCGGACCTGGATCTCCACTGGCATTTCGTCGGCCAGTTGCAGACCAATAAGGTCCGTTCCGTGGCGAGTTATGCCGATGTGGTGCAGTCGGTCGACCGAGTCAGACTTGTCACAGCGCTCTCCGCTGCCGCGGTCCGGACCGGGCGGGAGATCGGTTGTCTGATTCAGGTCGCCCTGGACGCGGACGCGGGCGGGCGCGGTGACCGGGGCGGCGTCGCGCCGGACGGAATCGAGGAGTTGGCAGCCGCGGTGGACGCGGCGCCGGGACTGCGGCTCGGCGGACTGATGACCGTCGCGCCGCTCGCCGGACCGTACGCGGGCCGGGAAAAGGCGGCGTTCGAGCGGCTGATGGAATTCTCATCACGCCTGCGCGCCGGGCATCCTGCTGCGAACATGGTGTCAGCAGGGATGAGTGCGGACCTGGAAGTGGCCGTGGCGGCCGGAGCGACACATGTACGCGTCGGCACTGCGGTACTCGGAGTCCGTCCCCGGCTCGGGTAACGTCGCCAAGCAAGTCGGACCACAGCAGAAAATATGGTCATTCCCGCAGTAAAGCGGGCAGACCCAGTGGATCGCGGGCACTTGGTGACACTGCGAGTTTCGTGACTAGGGCGATCCACCACAGAGCGGAGGACTCAGAGAATGGCCGGCGCGATGCGCAAGATGGCGGTCTACCTCGGCCTCGTGGAGGACGATGGGTACGACGGCAGGGGTTTTGATCCCGACGACGACTTCGAACCCGAGCCGGAACCCGAGCGGGAGCACCGGCGGCACCAACCCTCGCATCAAGTCGAACGCGAGGAGCCGGTAAGGGCGGTGCAGCCTCCGCCGCAGCGCGAACCGATGCCTGTCCCCGCTTCGCTTTCCGCCGAAAGCGGACGACCGGCGCGAATCGCACCCGTGGCGTCCATCACACCTGAACGTCCGAACCTGGAGAAGAACGCACCGGTGATCATGCCCAAGGTTGTGTCCGAGCGGGAGCCTTACCGCATCACGACGTTGCACCCGCGGACGTACAACGAAGCCCGTACCATCGGGGAACACTTCCGTGAGGGCACTCCGGTGATCATGAATCTCACCGAGATGGACGACACCGATGCGAAGCGACTTGTCGACTTTGCCGCGGGACTTGTCTTCGGTTTGCATGGGAGCATTGAGCGGGTGACACAGAAGGTGTTCCTGTTGTCGCCTGCTAACGTCGATGTCACGGCGGAGGACAAGGCCCGTATCGCAGAGGGCGGATTCTTCAACCAGAGCTGAGTACACGACTCCGGGACGGACCGGCCGCCGCGGCCGGACCAAGAGAGCACAGGGGAGAGGGAAGCGCGGGATGGGCGTAGCACTAGGGGTCGTCTACATCGCGCTGGTGTGCTTCCTGGTGGTGCTGATTTTCCGTTTGGTCATGGACTACGTATTTCAGTTCGCCCGTTCATGGCAACCCGGCAAGGCGATGGTGGTCGTGCTTGAGGCGACCTACACTGTCACCGATCCACCGCTCAAGCTTCTTCGGCGGTTCATCCCGCCGTTGCGTCTCGGGGGCGTGGCACTCGACCTGTCCTTCTTCGTTCTGATGATCATCGTCTACATCCTGATCTCCCTCGTGCGCGGATTCGCTGGGTGAGGGAGGAACTGTGGACGATACGGTCTTGCCGACTGCCGACGACTACGTAGAGGTGAAGAAGAGATGCCGCTGACCCCCGAGGACGTGCGGAACAAGCAGTTCACGACCGTCCGCCTCCGAGAAGGCTATGACGAGGACGAGGTCGATGCCTTCCTCGACGAGGTCGAGTCCGAGCTGACCCGCCTGCTCCGCGAGAACGAGGACCTGCGTGCCAAGTTGGCCGCGGCGACCCGAGCGGCGGCGCAGAATCAGCAGCAACAAGGCATGCGCAAACCGCCTGAGCCACAGGACGCGCGAGGGCCCGGAGCGCCGGTGCCCGCCGCCATATCCGGACCCCCGGTCCAGCAGCAGCAGCCCCCGCAGATGGGTCCGCCCCAACTGCCGGGCGGCGCTCCGCAGCTGCCGGCCGGTCCGAGCCACGGCGGTCCGAACCACGGCGGTCCGAGCCACGGTGGTCCGAACCACAACGGCCAGATGCAGGGCCCCGGCCAGATGCAGGGCGGCCCCATGGGCGGTCCGATGGGCGGCCCCGGTCAGATGCAGGGCGGTCCCGGTCAGTTGCAGGGCGGTCCGGGCCAGATGCAGGGCCCCGGCCCCATGCAGGGTGGCCCCGGTCAGATGCAGGGCGGCCCCATGGGGCACCCCCAGCAGATGCCGCAGCCCCCTCAGGCCCCCGGTGGCGACAGCGCCGCGCGGGTCCTCTCGCTGGCGCAGCAGACCGCGGACCAGGCGATCGCGGAGGCCCGTTCCGAGGCCAACAAGATTGTCGGCGAGGCGCGTTCGCGCGCCGAGGGCCTGGAGCGGGACGCCCGCGCCAAGGCGGACGCGCTGGAGCGGGACGCCCAGGAGAAGCACCGCGTCGCGATGGGCTCGCTGGAGTCGGCCCGCGCCACGCTGGAGCGCAAGGTCGAGGACCTGCGGGGCTTCGAGCGCGAGTACCGGACCCGGCTGAAGTCGTATCTGGAGAGCCAGCTGCGTCAGCTGGAGACCCAGGCCGATGACTCGCTGGCCCCGCCGCGTACCCCGTCGGCGGCCTCGCTGCCGCCGGCCCCGTCGATGGCTTCGGCCGGCGCGGGTGCGATGAGCCACTCCATGGGCGGGAGCCCCGCGATGGGCTCGATGGGTCAGTCCATGGGCGGTGGCCCCTCGATGGGTCAGTCGATGGGAGGCGGCCCGTCCTACGGCGGCCAGCAGCAGATGTCCCCGGCGATGACCCAGCCGATGGCACCGGTGAGGCCGCAGGCGCCGCAGCCGATGCAGCAGGCGCCGGCACCGATGCGGGGCTTTCTGATCGACGAGGACGACAACTGACGGGGAGTCGCGCGATCAGCGCGTAGCCGTCGGCAGGCGTCGGGCAGGGTCCGGGACATTCGTCCCGGGCCCTGCTTGTGCGTGTGCCCCCCGCTGTGC
>NZ_JBSGUP010000430.1:0-7109 GCF_053607985.1 Streptomyces sp. NPDC055078 | reverse complement strand
GTGCGGCGGCGACCGGCCCGGCGACCGGGGCTCAGAGCCGCCCGAGGATCTTGTTGAACTCGGCGATCTCGGTGCTCTGGGTCTTCACCACGTCGTCGGCGAGCTTCTTCGCGGTGGCGTTCCTGCCGTTCTTCCGCTCGTCCTCGGCCATGGTGACCGCGCCCTTGTGGTGGTCGATCATCAGTTGCGCGAACTTCTTGTCGAAGTCCTTGCCGTTGGCGCCCTTGAGATCCGCCATGTCCTTCTCGGACATCATTCCGGACATGCCGTCGCCGTCCGATGAACCGGAGCCGGAGCCGGAGCCGGAGCCGGAGCCGGAGCCGGAGCCGGAGCCGGAGCCGTGATCCATGCCGGGCATGGAGTCGGCCGACTCGGGCTTGCCCCAGGCTTTGAGCCAGGACTTCATCTTCTGGATCTCGGGGTCCTGGGCCTGCGCGATCTCGGTGGCGAGCGTCTTGATCTCCGGGTCCTGAGCGCGTCCTTCGGCCAGTTCGGACATCTCCAGGGCCTGCTCGTGGTGGGGGATCATCATCTGCGCGAACATCACGTCCGCGTCGTTGAACGCCCCCGCCGCGGGGTTCTCCCCGGCGGGCGCGCTCGCCTTGGTGGACGACTTGCTCCCGTGGTCCATGCCGTCCATGTCGTCGTCGTTGCCGCCACAGGCGGCGAGCACAAGACCCGCGGCGGCGACGGTGCCGACGAGAGCGATACGGCGGCGGAGCCGCGGGCTGCGCAGGGTGTTCTTGCTGACTGTCATGTCGAAACCTCGTGCTGTTCTGTTCTGCGGAATGGATGCCGGTGAACGGGGTGACGCGGGCATGGCTGAGCACCCGCGGTGGCGTTCGGCCTATATCCGCAGAATCGACAGCTGAGCGAGGTTCGGTCTGGGCGGCGGGGGACCGGGGCGCAGGGCGGCCATGACGCTCGCGCGCAGCGGCACCAGCCACTCCGCGCCGCGCCCGAGGGCGGCCCTGAGCAGAGCGATGAGAACCCAGGTCGCGAGGACGGCCACACAGAGGGCGGCCATGTCCATCGCCATACCCGGGCCGTGGGCACCGGTCAGCCCGTCGGCGTCTGTGGTTGCGTTTGCGTTTGCGTCCGCGTCGGACTGGGCCGGGAGTGCCGGGTCGCCGGAGAGGCTGCCGGGGACGCCGTGCGAGCGGTCGCCGGGGATCTCGCCGGAGACATGGCCCGGGTTGTCCCCGGGAAGGGCGAGGGGTGCCGGGGCCATGCGGAGCGAGTCCGCCGTGCTCGCCGTGCTCGTCGTACTCGCGTGATCCGCCCCGGAGGTGGTGCCGGTGTGGGTCGTCCCCGAACCGCCGTCCGGGTGTCCGACCGTATGCATCAAGAAGACACCTAGCGCGACCACGACCAGCAGCAGATGCCCCAAGGCACCCGCTGCTCGAATCCGCCGGCCCGCACTCACCACTCTGACCTCCGGCCACCGACGATACCGAAGGGTTCCAGCTGATGCGGAGCCCTCCCCTTAACTACTAAGCTTCTTGGTATTAGTGAGAGAGGGAGTGGGGCATGCGGACCTGGAGGCCACGGCAGTGGCTGGTGGCCGTGGCGGTGGCGGTCGTCGCGGGGCTTGCGATCGGGGTGCCGACGGGTGTCGTGCCCAGTGATCTCTACACGAGGATGACGCCCGTGCTGTGGTGGAACTATCCGGTGTGGGCCGGCAGTTCTGTCCTCATGGGGCTCCTCGCGGCCACTTATGCCGGCGGTCCGGGGTCGCGCGGTGCCGGGAGACCGCGCACCGCGCGGGCGCTGGCCGGCGGGATGCTCTCGCTCTTCGCCGTGGGCTGCCCTGTCTGCAATCAGCTCGTCGTCCTCGCGCTGGGCATGAGCGGGGCCATGTCGTACTGGGCCCCGGCCCAGCCGATCCTGGCGGTCGCTTCGCTCGCCCTGCTCGCCCACGCGCTGGTGCGTCGGCTGCGTACAGCCGAGAACTGCCCGGTGCCGGGCGTCCCCGACCTGGGTGTTCCCGCTGCGGGCGTCCTCGATCCCGGCGTTCCTGCCATGGGTGTTCCCGCGCCGGGTGCCCCAGATCCGGGCGCTCCAGGTCCGGTCGTCCCCGACCTGGGCGTTCCCGCGACGGTCCCGAACGCCCCCGGTCCACCGGCTCCCGGTCCGCCCGACCGCCCGTCCTGAGCCGCTCACCGGCGAGCCGAGCGGAATCGTTCCGGCAGGTCCGAGTATCGCCCCGACGCTGAGTGGCCCGACGACTACGATGAAGTACCGAAGCCGGGCGGTTCGCACCGTGTCCCCGGGCGGCACCGAGAGGACTGTGTCGATGGCCGGCACCGGAGGGAGCGGGCGTGAGACAGCTGGGTGAGCTTGAGGCGGAGATCATGGACCGCCTCTGGGCCTGGGGGCGCCCCGCCACGGCGCGTGAGGTGCGCGACGATCTCAACAAGAAGCGCCCGATCGCGTACAGCACCGTCAAGACGGTGGCCGACATCCTCTTCACCAAGGGCATGCTCGCCCGGGAGAAGGACGGCCGTGCCTGGCTCTACCGGGCCACCTGCACCCGCCAGCAGTACACCGCCGCCCGTATGCAGGACGCCCTGGAGGACAACCCGGACCCGGCCGGAGTGCTGCTCAGCTTTGTGGAGCAGATCTCGGCCGATGAGGTACAGGCGCTGCGCTCGGCGCTCCGCGCCGCCGGACGGCGGGGCCGTTCATGATCACGGTCATGGCCCTGGCCGGATACGCCGCGCTGGTGGGTGCGGTGGTCCCGTACGGTCTGGCGCGGTCGCGCTGGGCCCACCGGGCCCCCGCGGTCGCCGTCCTGGCCTGGCAGGGGCTGTCGCTGACGTTCGTCGTGGCGACCGCGCTGGCCGTCTACCACCTGGTCCTGGCCGAGCAGCATGTGCACGGCGGCCTCGTCGGACTGCTCAGCGCGTGCGGTCTGTCCGCGGACGCGCCCACCCTGGACTCTCCGACCACGCCGGCCGATGTGGGGCTGCTGATGGTCCCCCTGGCGGTCGTCCTGGTCCCGCTCGGCTGGCTGGTCCGCACGGCCTGGCACACCCGCCGCGAACGGCGGCGGCACGCCGGCCTCCTCACCGTGATCGGCACCGAGGCGGCGCGGTACGACGCGACCGTCGTGCAGCACCCGGTTCCGGCCGTGTACTGCCTGCCCGGGCCCGACCGCCGGATCGTCGTGACCCAGGGCGCGCTGGAGGTGCTCGACGATGAGCAGCTGCGGGCCGTGCTCGAACACGAGAAGGCCCACATCCGGGGCCGCCACCATCTGCTCCAGGTAGCGACGAAAGCGTTCGCCCGAGCCTTCCCGGGACTGCCCCTCGCCCGCCTCGCCCGGGAACAGACCGCGCTGCTCCTCGAAATGGCCGCGGACGACCACGCCCTGCGGTTCCACTCCCGTGACGCCCTCGCCACCGCCCTGTGCGAGGTCGCGGCCGGCCGCACACCCCGGGTGGCGCTGGGCGCGGGCGGTTCGGGCGCCCTCATCCGGCTGCGGAGAATCCTGACACCGCAGGCCAGACCGCACCGGGCGGCCTGGCTCGGCATCGCCGCCGCATCCGTGACCGCGCCCGTCCTGCCCCTGCTGGTCGGCTGCGGTCCCGTCTGACCGCAGCCAGGACCCGGCGGGGCCGGTACTGCGCGCAGGCCGTACGCCTCGGCGCCCCGGGCGACCGGTGCGGGCGGGCGACCGGGAGTCATCGGAGATGCTTCAGGCCGTGAAGAGCCAGTCGTACGCCGACTGGGCCGTGAACTCGCTCTGGCCGCCCGGGTACCGCAGCTCCGCCGTACGGAACGCGGGGTCGTCCGCCATCGCGGCCACATAGGGGATCGCGATACAGCGCATGCCTGCCGCGTGGGCCGCCGCCGCGCCGGGCGGGGCGTCCTCCAGGACCACGCACGCGGCGGGGGAGACGCCGAGGCGGCGCGCGGCCTCCAGGAAGACATCGGGCTCGGGCTTGCCCCGGTCGACCTCCTCGGCGGAGACGGCCAGGGGGATGAGGGTGTCCAGGCCCGTGCCGCCGAGCACGGTGGCGATGGCGGTGCGGGACGAACCGGAGGCCACCGCCATGGGAACCCCGTCCGAGTGCAGCCGTTCCACGAACTTGCGCATCTGCGGGTAGACCTCGGTCGATGCCCTCGCCAGCTCCAGATACTGCCGGTTCTTGCCCGCCAGCAACTCCTCGATCGGCGCGTCGAGCGCGTGCTCCGCGCGCAGCGCCTCCAGCGTCTCGCGCGTCCCGATGCCGATGAAGTCGGTGTGCCTCTCCCAGCTGAAGTCCGTCACCCCGTACTGGGCCAGCAGTCTGCGCCCCGCTTCGTAATAGTTCGGCTCGCTGTCCACCAGCGTGCCGTCAAGATCGAAAATGACCGAAGAGATGCACGAATCGCTCATGTGGTCCAGCATGCCAAGCCGGGGTTCAGTGTGGTGCACCGGCCGCCCGTCCCACCGACACGACCAAGGGCAGCAGCCGGTGCGGCACGCGCTCGCGCAGCGCCATCTCGGTCCGGGTCCGTACCACGCCCGGCAGCTGGATCAGTTGCTGGACGACATCCTCCAGATGGCCGTTGTCCCGCGCCACGACGCGGGTCAGCAGGTCCCCGGGGCCCGTGATCGAGAACGCCTCGATGATCTCCGGGATCGTCGCGAGGGTGTCGCCCACCTCGTCCAGATGTCCCTGGGTGACCTCGATATGGACAAAGGCGAGCACCGGATGGCCCAGGGCCGTGGGGGAGAGCCGCGGCCCCGTGCCGGTGATCACGCCTTCCCGCTCCAGACGGTCGATCCTGGCCTGCACCGTGCCCCGCGCGACGCCGAGGACACGGGCGTACTCCCGCACGCTGGTACGCGGTTCCTCCAGCAGCAGCCGCAGAATACGGGTGTCGAGCCTGTCTACCGCCATGGTCCATTGGCCTTCCTGAAGTCATGGAATCTCAAGTTCCACTATACCAATGGCCCATTACTTCAGGAATGACTTGAGCCAGTGGCTCCTCGGGTGGTTCCCTTCCGGGAGACGGCGCCGCGCAGCGCCGGGACGGCGACGGAGCCGGTCCCGACCCGCGGCGCCTCTGCCATGTCCGCGAACGCCATGTCCGCGAACGCCATGTCCGCGCGAATGACGGAATCTCCGCGAGTCGCGGGAAGAGGGGGAGGGGAAGATCGATGGCGCGGAGCCTGACCGCCGTGCGGAAGATGTTCATGGCGCCCGACCCCGGACGGCTGCGCCTGCGCGTCTCGGCGCGCGCCGTTCTCGGAGTAGCCCTCGCCGTCACGGCCGCGGAGCTCGCCGGTCTCTCCCTCGCCGCCGCCATCACCGGCGGCCTCACCGCCCTGCTCGCGCTCTTCACGGTCGCCGACGAGACCGTACGCCGCCAGGCCGTCACGACCGCGCTGCTGCCCGCCGTGGGTCTCCCCGTGCTCGCCCTGGCGACCGCCCTGCACCACCGCCCCGGGGCACTGGGAGCGGCCTGGCTCGCGGTGGTGTTCTGCGGGGTCTACGCCCGCCGCTGGGGGCCGCGCGGGCACGCCCTCGGGATCTTCGCGTTCATGATGTTCTTCCTCACCCAGTTCCTGCACGCGGCCCCGGCGCGGCTGCCGGAGCTGTACGCCGCGCTGGCGCTCGCGCTCGCCGCGGTGTCGGCGGTCCGCTTCGGGGTCTGGTGCGTCGAGCGGCGTACGCCCCCGCCCGCCGTGCCCGCCCCGCTCCCCGGCCGCGGACTCGCGCGCCCCACCACCCGGCAGGCGTTCCAGGCCACTTCCGCGGGCGCGATCGCCATCGGCGCGGGCCTGCTCGTATCACCGGAACGCTGGTACTGGGCCGTGGGCACCGTCTGGTGGATCTTCGTCAACACCGCCTCGCGGGGTGAGACCCTCGTCCGGGGCTTCCGCAGAGTGGTCGGCACCGTCACCGGCATCGGCGCGGGCGTCCTGGTCGCCGTCCCCGTCGCCGGAGCGCCCGGACCCACCGCCGCTCTCGCCGCCCTTTGCGTCTTCGGCATCTTCTATACGGCCGCGCCCTCCTACAGCTGGATGGTCTTCTTCGTCACCGTGCTGGCCGGCCTGCTGTACGGGCTGCTGGGTGTCCTCCATCCCGGCCTGCTGCTCCTGCGCCTCCAGGAGACAGCGGTGGGCGCCCTGGGGGCGGCGCTCGGGGTCACGCTGATCCTGCCCGTCACCACCCACGCCACCACCGACGCCTGGATCCGGCGTGCCCTGCGCTGTGTCCACGCGGGTACGGCCGAGGCCACCGCGCGCCTCGCGGGCTCACCGGCCGCCGACCCCGCCCCGCACGTGGCCGAACTGGAGCCGCTCATCGCCCGGGTGCGCCAGTCGCTCGCGCCCCTGGTGCACCCGCTGAGCCCCTGGCGTGCCCGCCGGGGACGCGCCCGCCGGGTGCTCTCCCTGCTGGACGACTGCGCCCGTGAGGTGCGCGGGCTCGCCACGATCGCCGCGGACCCCGAGGCGTCCCACGACGCCCGTCTCACCGCCGCCTGCCGGCGGGTCGAGGCCGCCGTGGCCGCGCTCACCACTCCGCGCGGGACGGCGGTCCGCGCCGACGCCGTACCGCAGCCGTCCGTCACCGAGCCGGTGCTCTCGCATCTGCACGGACTGGAGAAGGCCCTCGCCGAACTCGCCGTACCCCTGGGCGGCTCCAGGTCCTCCCCGCTGGTGCACGACTGATCCCGGCGCCCCGCGCGGGGCGCGCATCCCGCGTGGGGAGCCGGGCCCGCCCGGCGGGACACCTGCGCCCCCCAGGGGCCCGCCCCGCGCTCCTGTGGACTCCTCGTCCCCCGCGCTCCCGCGCCTCCCTGTCCCCGCGCTCCCGCGCCTCCCCGCACACAAGCCACCCGCGCCTCCCCGCACACAGGCAGGCGCTCGAAGTGCCGCACACGCTCCCGCGCACCTCTCCGCGCGTCCTTCCGGTCTGGAATGCCCGTGAAGAAGGCAGTTTCACCGCGCACTCAGGGTAGAGACATGTGTTCAGGGGGTAACCACAGCGGCATCCATGTACGGCCTTCACCGACCCCGGGATGCGCACCATGCGGAAGCCACCGTTCAACTCTTCGCGCCCGTCCGTCACATCCCAGGAGCCGCTCCGCCGGGCGGCGGCCCCCTGCCC
>NZ_JBSGUP010000429.1:0-7117 GCF_053607985.1 Streptomyces sp. NPDC055078 | reverse complement strand
GGGCCGCACCGAAGGCGATGACACCGGACGCGGCGCTCGCCGCGGCGATGCCGACCGCACCCAGGCGCAGCAGCCCGCCCAGGGCGCCGACGACCCGGCCGGCGACGCCGCCGAGCCCGGACAGCGCCCGCGTCAGGCGGTTGGTGTCGACATCGACCCCGACCGTGACGTCCGGCGCGTTGTGCGCCCGGATTCGCTCGTCCAGGTCATCGAGATCCGGGACGACCCGGATCGGGACCTCTTCGCCAGCGAGGAGCGCGCGGATGCGCTCGAGAAACCCCGTCAGGTCGGGGGCGACCGGCAAGTTGATGGACTCCAGCGACCGCAGGCCGGTGAGGAGCGCCGAGTCGAAGCGACGCAGGTCCGGCAGGACGGTGACGCTGACGGCCGCACGGTTCAGGCCGTTCTGGATGTTCCGTCGGATCGCGGTGCCGACGCTGCGGGTGCTGCGGTCGAGCGCCCGCTGAATGCGGATGCCGAGGTCCCGCGCGTCGGCAACCGCATTGGCGTCGTCAAGGACGATGCGGATGCGGCCGACGCCATAGTCCTCGTCCTCGGCCAAGGCAACCTCACGCGAAAGCGGTGGTTGCCCGGCCCAAAACCAGCGGCGATGACCAGACTAGCTGGTGAGAGGGGCGCCCCCTCGGGGCGAAGCTGCTACCCGGCCCCCAGGCGGGCGTCTTCCGCCGCGAGACGGGCCATCATCGCCTGCGCGTCACTCCGGTCCATGGCCATGGCCGGAGGCGGCAGACGGCGGCCCTGCGGGCGGGAACCCTTCGGCGGCGCGTACAGCTTCGCCCGGTTCCTGGCCCGCTCGTTGTCGTCCTCCGCCCCCGCGTCGATGGACGCCTCGGCGGCACTGAGCATGACCCTCAGCGGCCACGAGTGGACATCGACCCCCTGGAGCGCGAGCCCGCCCTCCCACTCCGCCCAGGACTCGATGATGCTGGCGCAGAGACGTTGGACGACGTAGGAGGGCGCTGGCCGCCTCCGTACAGCTCGACTACCCACTCCAGCAGCTCGACCAGGACCCGGTCGGGAAGCCGCATACCGGCGTCCACGACCTTGGCGTTCTTCTTCGTCTCCGCCGCCTCGCGGGCCTCGTCCGGGTCGGTGTGGCTGCTGACGACCTTCGCGCCGACCTTGACGTCCCAGCGGGCGAACTTCTCGGCGGACTCCGGCAGCATCAGCTTCGCCAGGAAGACGCGGAGCGCCTGGGTCGTCTCGCGGACCTGCGTCAGGTCCACGTTCGCCATGTCCGGCAGGTCGATGTTGAGCCGCTTCTGCGTGTCCTGGAGGCTGGCATAGGTGTCCAGGAACTCGTCACCCATGACCTCGGCCTGGAACAGCAAGGTGACGTCGCCGATCTCGGCTTCGTGGGGGCTCGTGTTGAGCGCGAACTGCTTCTTCACGGGTGGTGGCCCTTCCGTCCTTCGCGTACGCCCGGCCCACAACCAGCGGCGTGTGGGGCGGTAAGGGTAGAGCACGGACGGAACCGCTGATCTACCTCAAATCGGGTTCGACCGGGCGCCGCTGGAGCCAGACTCACCGCGTGAGCCTTCTCCCCCGGCGCAACCGCCGCCGCAACCAGACCGCCAGCCCTTCCACCTCGTCGCCGGCCAGCTCCACGCGCCGTGACGACAGCGCCGTCTACGTCGACCCGGGCCCCTCGACGTGGGGCAACTCGTATGACTCGCCCCCATCCTCGTCAAGCTGCGACTCGTCCAGCAGCTCCAGCTCGTCGGGCTCCGACTCCTCGGGAGGAGGATCTTCCTCGGGTTGTGAGTGAACACCGGCCCCGATCCGCTAACGTCGGCTCTGGGCGCGCCAGCTCCACAGCTGGTTCAGCCGAGCCCCCGCCGGATTCGGCGGTGGCTCGGTCAGTTCAGCGGCCCTGACGTAGCGCTCTGGCCAGGAAGTTGTTCGCCCTGGTGCCCGGGTGCCGGACGTACGCGGCGAACACCTCGCGGCCTCGGATCTCGAACCGCAGCGCCTTCTTCCGGCGGGGCCGGATGATGTGCGGCCGGGTGCCGTCAAGGACGAACCGCGTCGCCGGGTGGTCGCACACGATGACCCCTTGCAGACCCGTCGGCCCGCTCTCCACCTTCCAGGAGATGTACCGGCCCATCGTGCCGGGTGCCTCGCGCTCCGCGATCCGCGCCGTGCGCTGCGTACGTTCCGCGAGCCGGCGGGCCACGACGCCGTTGCGCAGCCGCAGCGTCCGCGCGATCCGGCCCGGGTCGATCCTCACCTCAACGGGCATAGCGGCCTCCTACGGGCGCAGCAGGGCGTACTTCTCGCCCGCACCGTTCGTCTCGACCTCGGGCGTCTCGACCGGCGACGGGCTGATGTCGGAGTAGTCGTAGGCCCGGACCTCCAGGTCGCCGTGCTCCTCCCACAGTCGGTGAAGGCGCGCGATCACCTCGCTGATCTTCACGGTGACTCCTCTCCAAGGCACACGCCGCAGTGGGGCAGGGCCACCGTCGCGCGCTGCTCCAGGCCGACGCAACCGCCTTCCGGCCCGACCGTCCGCTGAACGCCCATCACGAACCGGCGCCCGCGCCGCCGCTGCTCCGTCCCGGGCAGGCAGCACAACAGCGCGTTGTAGACCGTGACCATGTCGACGTGCAGGGCCTGGGCCGCCGCCGAAAGTTCGGTGCACGAGGGCGGACAGCCCTGCTCGTTGAACGTGGGCGCGCACCGCAGCAGCGTGACCGCGATCTCCAGCGCGGTGATCGGCGGGGGCATGCAGCCGCGTACGCCCTGCACGATCCGGGCCTCGCCGGGGAAGTCCAGGTCGCTGGATGGGTAGATCCGGGCCACCGACACGGTGAGCTGCCCGCCGGCCGCCTCGTTGCTGCACGGGTCGTCGCACGTGTCCCACGCCGGTTGCCCCGGCACGACGCAGGTCCGGCACGAGGGACAGCCGGGCTGCCCATCGACCAGGGCCGCGGTCTGGTCGAGCGCGACGCACATGCAGCCGAGGACCGCTTCCGTCAGCTCGTGGATCGCCAGCGGGGTCAGGGCCACGTCGTCACCCTCGGCCTCTTGTAGTCGGGGCTGTAGACGCGGCTCGGGCTCGTCAGCCGGTACGGGTTGACCATCGCCAGCCACATGTCCGTCAGCGGGAGACCGGTCCGGCCCTCGCTGTAGATCGACGCCGGGTCGGGCATCTCCATCTCCATGCCCTGCCGCACGATCCGGGTCAGGTTCCGGTTGGTCTTGCACCCGCAGGACCCGCCGGGCGCACACCCCTTGAGGAGGTGGCACGTCAGCTCACTCACGGCGGCGATGGCCGCCTCATCGAGCGGCAGACCCCACCGGTACGTCACCGCGAACGTGCCCGGCTCGGTGACCGGCTCGGCCATGTCCTGACAGTCCGGCCAGCACTCGCCGTCGGTGCGCACCAGCTTGCCGGGGGCGTCGACCCGGTACTGCTCGGGGAACAGGACCACGCCGTCCAGCCGGACCTCCACGACGTCGTACACCGGGCCCGGCAGGTAGACCTCGCACAGCTCGCCGCACGAGCAGTCCGACTTGCAGCCGCACCCGGCGGCGTTGCGCCACATGCCGTCGACGCCGATGTACGGCACCCACGGGCCGGTGCCGACACCGGCCTGGAAGCTCGTCACGGTCGATTCCACGCACGAGCGGCGGCACGGTCGCACCGTGACCGGGCACGGCCCCCAGCGGCGCCCCGACAGGCCCCACAGGATGATCGAGGCGACGAGCGTCCACCGCTCGACGTCCGCCTCCCCCACCCCCTCGGGGATGTCGCAGCACAGCGAGGTGGGCCATGCCTCGCACGGGCCGACTTGGAGTGCCATCAGCGCCTCCCTGGGGCTTCGTACCGGGACGGCTCGGTGAACGTCCGGCGGATGTGCTGCCCGACGTGCCCGTGGCTGAACGAGTCGGGCATCGTGGACAGGAAAGTGGCGTCGGCGGGGAACCGCGGGGCCCGGTGCAGGATCTTCACGTCCTCGATCTGGTCGCCGCCGATGCCGTTCAGGACCTCGTACAAGGTCCGCTTGTGGACCACGGCCAGGTGCTTGCCCGCGTCGAGGGCCTTCACCATGCCGGCCTTCACCACCGGCAGCGGGACGTGAAGCTCGTACGACAGCGGATCGGCGTGCCCCATGCCGACGAGGAGGTCACGGGTCTCCTGCATCCCGCGTAGGTACTTCCCCGACGCGCGGGCCGCGTAGTACGAGTCCACGTTTCGCACCGGGCCGCGGTGGAGCACGGGCATCTCGTCCACCGCCTTCATGACGAACATGTCGTCGTTGGCGAGGAGGAACACGTCTGACACCTCGGGGTGCTCGCACGCCGCCCGTACGGCCAGCGTCGTGTTCTGGTACTTCGTGCCCGTCTGCCGGGTGGGGATGTGCCGAACACCGTGGAGCCACGCGGGCCGGTAGCCGACGATCCACACCCGGCCGTGAGGGAGGTGGGCCGACCAACTTCGCAGCGAGTACCGCAGCTGCTCGTTGACCGGCCGTTCCCGGACCGGCACCACGATGTCCGGGGCCTCCACGGTCAGGACGCCAGGCAGAGGTCGCCGGCGACGGCGGTGTACTCACAGGTGGCCTCGGGCGGCGCAACGGTCGTGACGAAGGTACGCCGGTGACAGGTGGGCCCGAGCGGGGTGAGGAGCGGGCCGCCGGTACCGGCCGCGTCGAGCGGCATGACGTCGTACGGGCCGGTACCCCAGCCGCCTCCGGCACGGGTGTTGCCGGTGAGCGTGAGCGTCGCCGCCTCGCTGCCGATCTCCAGGTCTCCGAGCTGCCCGTTGCTGACCCACGGCAACAGGAAGTAGAGCCACGCGCCCTCGCCCGCGCCCTCGGCGGCACAGGCGTCCGCGCCCAGGACCTCCGCCCACAGCTCGATTGCGAAACCGGAGTTGCACTGCACCGAGCAGTCGTCGTAGCCGATCGGCTGCCCGTCGAAGCCGTAGACCACCGGGTTGCCGGTGGTGATCTCGATGAACTCCGGGCTCACGGAGAAGAACGACAGCTCCAGGTCGAACCCTCGGAACGAGGGGCAGCCCCGCTTGAAACCGCAGATCCGGCCGTTCGCGGCTTTGTACTCGACGTCCTCGCCTTCCTCCACGTTGGGGTTCATCGCAAGCGTCGCGAAGCAGTCGAAGACGAATCCGTTGTCCTCACCGCAGACGGGGCGGCCACAGCCATCTACCCGGGTGACGCGGATCGTGTCCGCATTGGCGATCAAGGGACAGGGCATCCTGGGGCCTCCAACACGTGTTGGTCGGCCCGGCCCACAACCAGCGGCGACGCGTCCAGCATAGCCGCGCACGGCCTGCCGCTACCGGGCCGAGCGCACAAGCGGCGCTGCCTCCGTTCGCAGGAGACAGCGCCGTAGAGTGCTGGTCGGTTCAGTCCGTCGGCGCGGGCAGGACGATGGTCCCGGCCGCCTCGTGGAACTCGGCCTCGGGTACCTCGCGGTACCCGTCGGGGACGATCGGGAACGCGTCGGCGTCGCCGCTGACGGACATCCACCCGCCGCTGTCGTTGATGAAGTAGCGCACGTCAGGCTCCTTACCGGGTCAGGGCGATCAGGTCGGTGTCGGTGATCCACTGGTTGAACGTCACGCTTCCGGCGATCACACGGACGGCCGGGTAGACGCGCACGGCGTAGCCGGTGTGCGGGGCGAGAACGACGGCCTCCGAAACGCCGAAGCTGTACCGCTCCCGACGGGCCGGACCGTTCACGTAGACGCCCTGCGCGACCCGCACCGCCAGGCCGCCGCCGTTGATCTGCACCGCGTAGCCCAGCTCGAACTGGGCGTTCGCCGGCCAGGTCAGTTCGACGTGCCCCGTGAACCGCGTCGATAGTGTGATCCCACGACAGGCACTCAGGCTGTCGGCGGTGTACGAGCCCTCTGCCCAGGCGGTCGAGTCCACGAGGATGAACCCGCTCGTGACGGGGACGGTAGGCGTGCCGAGCGGGTGGTTCTGCTGGATCGTGACGGCCGCGCTGGTGTGCTCGGGCGGCGTCCACAGGGCGCCCGTGCTCGGGTCGCAGCGAAGCGTCGAGTTCGCCGCAGCGTCACACGTCCAGTCGGCATCCCACGTGCGGTCGCCCGCGATCGGGAACGCCTCGATCGGGGCACCGGCCGAGCCGTCGCCCTGGAGGCCGCACCCGACCTCGGTCGGCGGGACGAACAGCCGGTCGTCCGCACCGAAGACGAGCCGGTTGCCCGGGTCGGCCGAGGGAGCGACGAGGAGACCAGCCGGGGTGATCTCGATGCCGTTGTCCTCGGGAGCCACGATGACGTCCGCCTCCACGCTGTACGGGTCGCCGGCCGCGCCGGTCCCGGTCAGGGTGAGGTCCACCGTCTCCGTGTCCGCGACCGTCAGACCTGTTCCCACAGCGGAGATCGTCCCGGTGGACGCGTCGTACGTGATCCCGGCCCCGGCGGTGAAGCAGCTCCGGACGTCCGCGCACTCGACGTAGAGCCCGTCCGGCCCTGCCTCCAGCAGGTTGGCCCCGCCTCCAGGCGGCGCGGGGTCGAGGACGACGTCCGTGCTCACCACGTACGAGTCGCCGGCCGCGCCGGTCCCGGTGACGGTGTTGCTCGCGGTCGGGGTGTCCCCGCCCTGGAGCGCGGTGCCGGCGCCCGGCGGGACGAACAGACCGCCGTCCGTGCCGAACGACGCCGTGTTCCCCGCGTCCGTCGAGAGCTGGGCCGCGATCTCCCCGGTGGCCGGGTCGTACGCGATGCCGTCCCCGGCCGTGAAGCAGGTCCGGACGTCGGCGCACTCGACGTACAGGCCGTCAGGACCGGACTTCAGCAGGTTCGTTCCGCCGCTGGGCGGGGCCGGGTCGAGGATGACGTCGGAGGTGATGCCGTACGGGTCGCCGACCGCGCCCGTGCCCGTGACCGTGTTGTCCACGGTGGCCGTGTCTCCGGCCTGGAGCGCAGTGGGGACCGGGTCGGCGCTGATCGTGTAGGGCGCCGCTGCGGACCCGTTGCCGTCCACGGTGACACCGGGGCCGGCGATGACGGAGCAGGAGCAGCGCGGGAATCCGCAGCATGCAGCCATGAGCCTTATCTCCAGGAGGTGGAGGAGTCGCCCGGCCCACAACCAGCGGCGTG
>NZ_JBSGUP010000428.1:0-7121 GCF_053607985.1 Streptomyces sp. NPDC055078 | reverse complement strand
GCTGAGCCCTGAGGACCATCAGTCACCACCGCCGAACCGCTTAAGGGGACCCCGACATGGCCGACGCCGTGCTGTACGAGGTGAACGACGGGCTCGCGACGATCACGATCAACCGGCCCACGGCCATGAACGCCCTGAACACCGATGCCAAGGTCGCGCTGCGGGACGCGGCGCAGGCCGCGGCCGCCGACCCTGACGTACGGGCGGTACTGCTCACGGCGGCCGGGCGTGCCTTCTGTGTGGGCCAGGACCTCAAAGAGCACATCTCCCATCTCGAAGAGGCCCGGAAGTCCGGCTCCGGAAACGCCCTGAGCACGGTGCGCGAGCACTACAACCCGATCGTCCGCGCCCTGACCGAGATGCCGAAGCCGGTCGTCGCCGGGGTGAACGGGGTGGCGGCGGGCGCCGGGCTCGGCTTCGCCCTCGCGGCGGACTACCGGGTGGTCGCCGACACCGCCACCTTCACCACCGCCTTCGCGGGGGTCGCGCTCTCCGCCGACTCGGGGATGTCCTGGACGCTGCCCCGGCTGATCGGGCAGAGCCGCGCCGCCGATCTGCTGCTGTTCCCCCGGTCGTTCTCGGCGCAGGAGGCGTACGACCTGGGCATCGCCAACAAACTGGTCCCGGCCGACGACCTGGCCGCCGAGGCCCTCGCCGTCGCCCGGACCCTGGCCGCCGGCCCGACCGTGGCGTACGCCGCGATCAAGGAGTCCCTCGCCCATGGCGCGGGCCACTCGCTCACCGAGACCCTCGGCAAGGAGGAGGAACTCCAGACGCGGGCCGGCGCCTCCGAGGACCATAGGATCGCGGTGCAGGCGTTCGTCGCCAAGGAGAAGCCGACGTATCTGGGCCGCTAGCAACCCGCGGTGGGCGGTGTCCCCACGGTCTGCCGGGAACCCCGGGGCATCAGCCCCCGTACGTCAGCCCGGG
This sequence comes from Streptomyces sp. NPDC055078, assembly GCF_053607985.1. Taxonomy (NCBI): domain Bacteria; kingdom Bacillati; phylum Actinomycetota; class Actinomycetes; order Kitasatosporales; family Streptomycetaceae; genus Streptomyces; species Streptomyces sp. NPDC055078. The sequence goes on along the minus strand of NZ_JBSGUP010000428.1, from coordinate 6,191 downwards.
TGTGTCAGCCCGGGTGCGTCAGCCCTTCTCCGGGCCCGCGCCGGTCTCCTGCCGGCCCGCACCGGTCTTTTCCAGCCCCGCGCCCGTCTTCCCCGAGCCCGCGCCCGGCTTCTTCCGGCCCGCGCCCGCTCCGCGGGCGACGCAGGCGTCGAGGTGGTCGTCGACCAGACCGCACGCCTGCATCAGGGCGTACGCCGTCGTGGGCCCGATGAAGCGCAGGCCCTTCTTCTTGAGGGCCTTCGCGAGGGCCGTCGACTCGTCGGTCACCGCGGGGACATCGGCGATGGTCAGCGGGGCCGGGCGGCCCGTCGCGTCCGGTGCGTACGACCAGATCAGGGTGTCCAGCTCGCCGGGCGACCACTCGGCGAGCACCCGCGCGTTGGCCACCGTCGCCTCGATCTTGGCGCGGTTGCGGATGATGCCCTCGTCGGCGAGGAGCCGCTCCTGGTCGGTGTCCGTGAACTCCGCCACCGAGGCGATCCTGAAACTGTCGAAGGCGGCACGGAATCCCTCGCGCCGCCGCAGAATCGTGATCCACGACAGACCGGACTGGAACGCCTCCAGGCAGAGCCGCTCGAACAGCGCGTCATCGCCGTGGACCGGGCGGCCCCACTCCTCGTCGTGGTACGCGAGATAGTCCTCGCTGGACAGACCCCAGGGGCAGCGCGGCTTCCCGTCCGGTCCGGCCACGGCGCCGCCGCTCACTGCCCGCTCTTCTCGCCCGGGCCCGGCTTGCGGAACAGATCGTGCTTCTCGCCCGGGCCCGGCCTGCCGAACAGATCGTGTCTGCCGACTGCGGTCGCCTGCGCCCCGGCCAGCGCGGACTCCAGCTCGGCGATACGGGAGTCCCGCTCGGCCAGCTCGGCGCCGAGGCGGCCCAGCACATCGTCCACATCGGCCATCCGGTACCCGCGCACGGTGACGGGCAGCCGCAGCGCCTCGACATCCGCCCGGCCGACCGGCCGGGTCGCGGGCAGGGGGTCCACCAGCCGCTCGGGGGCGGCCTCCGGCAGGGCGGCGCTGTCGCCGCCGCCGATCACGGCGAGCGTGACCGCTCCGACGACCACGACCATCGCGATCAGCAAGAACAAGAACACCTGCGACCCTCTCCCCGAATCCCGGGCACTCCCCGGAGGTGAAACCGTATCTCCGCCGATCGTGCCACGCCGGTGTGACAGTTAGGGTCGCAGGCGGACGACCTGAGGAGGAAAACAGCTGATGCTGCGGCTGGGACAGCGTGAATTCGACACGCACGAGCCGGTGATCATGGCGATCGTGAACCGGACTCCCGACTCCTTCTACGACCAGGGGGCGACCTTCCTCGACGAGCCCGCGCTCGCCCGCGTCGAGCAGGCGGTGTCAGAGGGTGCTGCCATCATCGACATCGGTGGGGTGAAGGCCGGTCCGGGGGAGGAGGTCACGGCCGAGGAGGAGGCGCGGCGGACCGTCGGCTTCGTGGCCGAGGTGCGCAGGCGCTTCCCCGATGTGGTCATCAGTGTCGACACCTGGCGGCACGAGGTGGGCGAGGCGGTCTGCGAGGCGGGCGCGGACGTGCTCAACGACGCGTGGGGCGGGGTGGACCCGAAGCTGGCGGAGGTGGCCGCGCGCCACGGAGTGGGCCTGGTGTGCACACACGCCGGGGGCGCGGAGCCGAGGACCCGTCCGCACCGGGTCGCGTACGACGATGTGGTGGCGGACATCCTGCGGGTGACGCTCGGGCTGGCCGAGCGGGCGGTGGCGCTGGGGGTCCGGCGGGACGCGATCATGATTGACCCCGGCCATGACTTCGGGAAGAACACCCGCCATTCGCTGGAGGCGACGCGCAGGCTGGACGAGCTGGTGGATTCGGGCTGGCCGGTGCTGGTCTCGCTGTCGAACAAGGACTTCGTCGGGGAGACGCTGGACCGTCCGGTGAAGGAGCGGGTGATCGGGACGCTGGCGACGACGGCGGTGTCGGCGTGGCTGGGGGCGAGGGTGTACCGGGTGCACGAGGTGGCGGAGACCCGGCAGGTGCTGGACATGGTGGCCGGCATCGCGGGCCACCGCGCCCCGGCCGTGGCCCGCCGCGGCCTGGCCTGACCCCCGCCCGGGCCGCCCGGGGACCCTCGCTGTAGATGGGCGACCCTCCGGAGCACGCTTCTCGGCTCCCCCAACTCCGGGCCCTCGCCGTACGGGGGCGCCCCCTTACGCCCCTTACGCCGCCCGGGGTCACCGCACGGGACACCGCCCCGGCGGCCCCCGCACGCCCTTCGGGCAGGTCGCCGGACGGCCGGACAGGTAGGCCCCCGCCCTCAGGAGTGATCGGTGACCAAACGGCTCAGTGACCCTGTCGGTCAGTGCCCCGTTTCCTTCGTCACCAGGGAGACCGCCTCGTCCACGTCGTCCGTGACATGGAACAGGAGCAGATCCCGCTCCGACGCCTTGCCCTGGCCGACGACGGAGGTACGGAGCCAGTCCACAAGACCGCCCCAGTACTCCGTGCCGAACAGCACGATCGGGAATCGGGTGACCTTCTGGGTCTGGACCAGGGTCAGCGCCTCGAAGAGTTCGTCCAGTGTGCCCATACCGCCCGGAAGGACGACAAATCCCTGCGCGTACTTGACGAACATCATCTTCCGTACGAAGAAGTAGCGGAAGTTCACCCCGATGTCGACGTACTGGTTGAGGCCCTGCTCGAAGGGCAGCTCGATACCGAGGCCCACGGAGATACCGTTGGCCTCCCGCGCGCCCCGGTTCGCCGCCTCCATCGCCCCCGGGCCGCCACCGGTGATCACCGCGAAGCCCGCGTCGACCAGTGCCCGGCCGATCCGGATGCCCGCCGCGTACTCGGGGGTGCCCGGCTTGGTCCGGGCCGAACCGAAGACGCTGATCGCGCTCGGCAGTTCGGCGAGCGCGCCGAAGCCCTCGACGAACTCCGACTGGATGCGCATCACCCGCCAGGGATCGGTGTGCACCCACTCGGAGTCGCCCTCGGTGTCCAGCAGGCGCTGGTCGGTGGTCCCGGGCTGTACCTGGTCCCTCCGGCGCAGTACCGGCCCCAGCCGCTGCTCCTCCGGCGCCCGCGAACCCTCGGGGTTGCCCATGACCTGCTCCCTCCGCCGAACATCGTTGCTGGGCCAAGAGTAGGGCGGTGAAGACGGCCAGGAGACGAACTCAGGACGTCAGCCAGTCACGCAGCCGGTTCTCACAGTGGGTGATCCGGTCCACGGCGACGTGTTCGTCCCGCTTGTGCGCGAAGAGAGCGTCCCCGGGCCCGTAATTCACCGCGGGCACCCCGAGCGCGCTGAAGCGCGAGACATCGGTCCAGCCGAACTTGGGCCGGGCGCTCCCGCCGACGGCCTTCATGAACGCCGCGGCGGCCGGGTGCGAGAGACCGGGCAGCGCACCGCCCGTGTGGTCGTCGACGACGAACTCGGCGACACCGCATCCCGCGAAGACCTCGTGGACATGGGCGACGGCCGCCTCCTCGCTCCGGTCGGGGGCGTAGCGGTAGTTGACGACGACCGTGCACGCGTCGGGGATGACGTTGTTGGCGACGCCCCCCTCGATCCGTACGGCATTGAGCCCCTCGCGGTACTCCAGGCCGTCGATCACCGGCCGCCGGGGCTCGTACGCGGCGAGCCGGGCCAGGATCGGCGCGGCGGCGTGGATCGCGTTGGACCCCATCCAACTGCGCGCGGAGTGCGCCCGCTCCCCCGTGGTGCGCAGATGGACCCGGAGCGTGCCCTGGCAGCCGCCCTCGACCTGGGCGTCGGAGGGTTCGAGAAGGACGGCGAAGTCACCCGCCAGCCACTCCGGGTGCGCCTCGGCGACATGCCCGAGACCGTTGAGGTGGGCGGCGACCTCCTCGTTGTCGTAGAAGACGAAGGTGAGGTCGCGGTTGGGCTCGGGCACGGTCGCGGCGATCCGCAGCTGGACGGCGACGCCCGACTTCATGTCGCTGGTGCCGCAGCCCCACAGCACACCGTCGGCGTCCAGCCGGGACGGGACGTTGTCCGCGATGGGGACGGTGTCGATGTGCCCGGCGAGTACGACCCGTTCGGCCCGCCCGAGGCCGGTGCGGGCGATCACGTTGTTGCCGTGCCGGTCGACCGTGAGATGCGGCAGGGCGCGCAGCGCCTCTTCGATGGCGTCCGCGAGGGGCTTCTCCGAGCCGCTGACGGAGGGGAAATCGACCAGCGCGGCGGTGAGCGCCGGGGCGTCCTGAGCGAGGTCGAGCACGGTGCGGGGCATGACGACGACGATAGCGCGGGAGCCGTCGAGACCCGCGACCGCGCGGGAGCCGTTGACGCCCGCGACCGCGCGGGGCAGGGTCCCGGCGGAGGCGCCGCCGGGACGGCCCGCCGCCCGGCTCCAGCCGGTGGCCCTCGTACCGGCTCCATCCGGTGGCCCTCACAGGGGTGCCCCGAGTGCCCTGCCCGGTTGCCCGAAAGTACCGTGGGCGTGTGCCCGAACATGCATCCTCAGCCCGGCGCGGCCGTCCCCTGCGCATCGCCTCGGGGTTCGCCGTGCTGCTGGCGCTGGCCGGCTATGTCACGCTCCAGTACCTGGCGGGCGGCACCACTGCCCGGTGCCTGGTCCGGGCGGGTGCCGGACAGGGCGGGCCGACGTATGAGCTGAGCACCGAGATGGCGGCGAACGCCGCGACGATCGCCGCGGTCGGCACCACTCGCGGTATGCCGGAGCGCGCGGTCACCATCGCTCTCGCGACCTCGCTCCAGGAGTCGGGACTGCGCAATATCCGGCACGGGGACCGCGATTCGCTGGGGCTCTTCCAACAGCGGCCCTCCATGGGGTGGGGCACCCCGCAGCAGATCACCGACCCGGTGTACTCGGCGGGGAAGTTCTACGACCGGCTGGCCGAGGTCCCGGGCTACTCCCGGCTGCCGCTGACCGTCGCCGCGCAGCGCGTCCAGCTCAGCGGTTTCCCGCAGGCGTACGCGAAGCACGAGCCGAACGCGACGCTGCTGGCCGCCGCGCTGACCGGGCGCGCGGACTCGGCGCTGACCTGCACCCCGGGCACGGGCACCGACTCGGCCGACCCGGCGAAGGTGCGGGCGGAGCTGGTGCGGGCGTTCGGGCCCGACGTACTGCCGAGGGCGAAGGGCAGGCCGGGAGCACCGGAGCCGCGCGAGATCTCCGTACCGGTGACATCGCCGGTGGTGGCCAACAGCGGCCCGGCCGACGGGAGTATGCCGAAGCGTGGCTGGGAGCTGGCGCACTGGGCGGTGGCGCGCGCGGACGGGCTGGGGATCGAGGAGATCGCCTACGGGGGCAGGGTATGGAGCGCCGAGCGGGCCGGGGACGGCTGGCGCACCGCCGGTCCCGTACGGAATGCGGACCATGGCGACGTTCGAATGCGTATCGCACGCTGATGCGAACGCTCCCCCGTTAGGGGAATTCCCGGGTGTCACTCCAATGCGCCGGCACGCCGTCTGCCGACCGGGTTTCGTTCGGCCCTATATCCCTTACGGGGCAAGGGAAGTGACGATTCGCCAACTCCCGGCGGGATGGAATGTTTGCCCGTCTTTATCCATGACGGATTATGCGATGCATTACGAATTCTTTACCTTCGGGTACCGCAACTTCCCCCGCCCCCCGACCGGTTGTCACTGCGTCCGCTCGACCGGACCGGCACCCTCCGGGGGCGGACCGGCGAACGGACAGACACGATCCCACCGTCCCTCTCGTCTCAAGGAGCATCATGTCCCTCCCCCTGACCCGTCGGATCGCCCGTGCCGCGCTGCTCATCGCGGCGGGCGCAGCCCCCGTGGTCGGTGCGGCCGGCTCCGCAAGCGCCGTGGACCTTGAGCAGGCCAACCCGGTCGGCAGCAGCCTGTCCTCCCTCGACACCGCGAGCGTCAGCGACACCGTCACCGGTGCCACCGAGAACCCCGCCGGTCTGGCGGAGACCGGCGGCAAGACCGTCGAGCAGGCCGCCCCCGCCCTCCAGCGGGCCGCCGCCAACCCCGGGGGCGGCGCGCAGGATGTCCTCGGCGGTGCCGCGGGCGGCGTCACCGAGCAGCTCGGCGGTGGCACCGGGCTGCCGACGGACCAGCTCGGCGAGGCGGTGCAGACCAGCCCGCTCGGTGACAAGCTGCCGCTGGGCACCGGCCCGCTGCCGCTGGGCTAGAACCCGTAACCCGCAGTACGCGAACCTCGCGAACGGTACGTCGGAAGGGGCCCGGGAG
>NZ_JBSGUP010000427.1:0-7136 GCF_053607985.1 Streptomyces sp. NPDC055078 | reverse complement strand
CCGCCCCCGCCCGTACGACGGGCCGGGCGCCGCAGCCGGGCCGCCGCGGCGTGCGCCACGCCGACACCGCCCTGCGCTGCCGGACAGCCCCCACGTCATGGCACCCGCGTGGAAGGACTCCCGCGGTCCCACGCCGACCTTTTCCGGCTACCGAAGCCGCGGCCGGCCGACCCGGCAGGCGCCCCCGGTCAACACCTGCTCCGCGCCGCGCCGCCGGGACACGCCCACGCGGGCCACCACGGCACCCGTCCACACCCGGCTTCGCCGGAGCGGACTCAGTGCGTGCGGCCGGGCGGGATCAGCCCGTGTTCTCCTCGTCGGACGGCTCCGCCGGGGTCCAGCCGGCGCCCGCCAGCACGAAGTCCACCAGTCGTTCGGTGAATTCCCGCGGCTCCGCCGCGAGCCGGGCCATACGGTCGGCCGGCATGACCAGCATCTGGTGCAGGATCGCGCCGACGAGGGCGTTCATGAAGATCGCGGGAGAGGTGCCCTCCGGCAGTTCCCCTCGCTCCAGCGCACCCACCACCAGCCCGCGGCCGGCCGCGATGGTCTCCAGCCTGCTGCGCTCCAGCGCCTCGCCCAGGACTTCGGGGTACACCTTCGCCTCGACCAGGGCGCGCAGCATGACCAGGCCCCGCTCGCCGAAGTAGCGGCGGCTGAGGTTGTCGGCGACCAACAGCAGATCGTCGCGGAGCGGGCCGCTGAGGACGGTGGCCTTCTCCGGTTTCAGGGAGATGATGGCTGCGGCGACCAGGTCCTGTTTGGTCACCCACCGGCGGTAGATCGCCGCCTTGCCGACCCGGGACTCCCGGGCGACCTCGTCGATCGTGAACCCCGCCCAGCCCTTCCTCTCGTAGATGTCGAGCGCCGCGGCGATGACCTTGGGCTCGATCTCCTGGTCCGGGGGGCGTCCGGGCCGCGCGTTCGGTGTGGTGGGTGGAGGAGTCACCTGTCGTATTGTGCCATCGCCCGCCCTGCGTGCCGCCTTCTTGCCGCCACCCATCAGGGACGGCGGTTGGAGAGCACGAGACTGGCCGACGAGGTGAAGTACATCCCTACGCCCTGTACGAAGCTGATCTCCGGGTCCGGAACCTGTACGGCTGCCTCGCCACGCAGTTGGCGGACGGCCTCCTGGATCGCGAACATCCCGTACATGCCGGTGTGGGTGTAGCTCAGTCCACCGCCGTTGGTGTTCATCGGAAGCCTCCCTCCCGGGGCGGTGTGGCCGTCGGCGACAAAGGCGCCGGACTCGCCCCTGCCGACGAAACCGGTGTCCTCCAGTCCGTAGAGCGGCAGGTGGGCGAAGGCGTCGTAGAGCATCAGGTGATCGACGTCGCCGTGCCCGATCCCGGCGGCGGCGAACGCCTCCGCGCTGGAGTTGCGGAATCCGGCGGACGAACCGGGATCGGCCATCTGCGAGACCATCGTCGACTCTCCCGATTCCCCCGAGCCGAGCACATACACCGGGCTGTCCGCCCGCCGCAGATCGGCCGCGCGCCGCCGGCTGGTCAGTACCAGCGCCCCGCCGCCGTCGGTGACCACACAGCACATGTCCTTGGTGAAGGGGTACGCGATCATCCTGGCCGCGAGGACGTCCTCGACGGTCACCGGTTTCCGGCGCGCCGCCCGGGGGTTCTCGACGGCCCATTCGCGTTGCGCGACCACGACCCGCGCCAGCTCCACCCGGGTCATTCCGCGCCCCTGCAGACACCCGACCGCCGGGACGGTGAAGGCGGCGTACGCGGTGACGGCGCCGTAGGGGGCTTCGAACTGCCCGGCCGGGGCCGCCGGATCGAAGGGCTTGGGGGGCGTGCCCACCCGGGAGCGACCGGACTCCCCGTGCACCACCAGGACCACATCCGCGGCCCCGCTCGCGATCGCCGCGGCGGCGTGCCGGACGTGCATGAGGAAGCTGCACCCGCCGACGGCGGTACCGTCCAGCCAGCGCGCGGTGATGCCGAGATGGTGCGCGACCTCGATCGGCATGGGACGGGCGGCGGAGACTCCGTCCACATCGGCCGGGGTCAGTCCGGCGTCGGCCAGCGCGTTGAGCGCGGCCTCGGCCTGTAGCCCGAGGGCCGAGATCTCCGGCCGGACGCCGACCTCGGTGGTCTCGGCGGCACCGACGATGACGACATCGCCGCCGTTCATGCTGAGCCCGCTCATGTGCTCGGCCCTTCCTCGGCAGGAGCGTCTTCCGGCGCGAACACCGGAAGCACGTGTTCGCCCCGCTCGTCGAACCGGACCCGGAGCCGCAGGCCCAGCGGCAGATGCCGGGGCAGATCGCCGGTCTCGGCATCGGTGCCGACGATGTTCGTGAGCATCCGGGGCCCCTCGTCCAGGCGGACCAGGGCGATGACCGGCGAGATGTTCTCGTACCCCGGTGCGGGGCGGTGGTTGACGACGTAGGAGACCAGCGTCGCCCGGCCGGAGGCCACGGTCCACTCGGTGTCGTGGGAGGCGCAGTACCGGCAGAAGGGGCGCGGGTAGAAGTAGTGCTCGCCGCAGCCGCGGCAGCGCTGGATGCGGAGTTCCCCCGCGCGGGCGCCGTCCCAGTACGGCTGGGTGTCGGGGGTGGGTACGAGTTCCCTCATGGCGCCTTCCTGGAGAATGTGCCGCGGTCGAGGACGAGCCGGTCGCCGACGCGTGCCCGGAAGCGGCAGCCCGCGCCGTCCTCCCACATCTCGACCGTCAGTTCCTCGCCCGGTACGACGGGCTTGGCGAAGCGCACCGACATACCGCAGAAGCGCGCCGGGTCGCCGTCGCACAGGACGTGCAGCAGGGCGCGGCCGGCGAAGCCGAAGGAGCAGAGGCCGTGCAGGATCGGCCGGCCGAAGCCGGACTTCTTCGCGGATGCCGGATCGGAGTGCAGCGGGTTGCGGTCGCCGCTGAGGCGGTAGAGCAGCGCCTGGTCGGTCCGGGTGGGGTAGCTGATCGTGTAGTCGGCGGGGGGGGTGGGTGGTTCCCACGGATCCGTGGGAACGCGTCCGCCGCCGAAGCCGCCCTCACCGCGGATGAACATGGTGCGGCGCGCGGTGGCGAGCGGTTCACCGGTGGTGGCGTCGGCCATCTCGGACTCGACCACGGCGAGGGCGTCGTCGCCCTTGTCGTGGAAGCCGAGGATGGTGGAGGTGGTGCGGGCGGTTCCCGCGACGGGCAGCTCCCGGTGCAGGGTCAGTTCCTGCCCGGCGTGCAGGACGCTGGAGCGGGGAAAGTCGCCGAGGACGACGGGCCTGTCCCGGGGCGTGAGCATCACCCCGAAGGAGGGCAGTACGCGCTGTTCGAGGCCGTCGGTGTTCTCGGTGGTGAACTCCATTTCTGTGAGGGGATCCTGACCCGCTCCCACGCCCAGCGCGTACAGGATCGCGTCGGTGGAGTTCCATGTTCGCTCTCCGGCGTCGAGGCGCTGCCCGACCGCCGTGAGGTTGAGTGCCATCGCGGGCACCTTTCTGTTCTGCGCCGGTGTGTCGCCGGGACCCGAGGGCCGGCGGTTCGCGTCAGCGGTAGACGGGAGTGAGCCGCTGCTCCATCGGGCCGCCTTCGACGACGGTGCCCGCCTCGGCGAGTGCGGCGATCTCGCTCTCATCGAGCCCGGCTTCGCGCAGGACCTCCCTGGTGCGCTCGCCGGTGCCGGCGACCGGGAGAGGGCCGAACCGCTGAGTGCGGCTGAAGGTCGCGTAGCGGCCGGGAGCGAGGATGGTGATGCCGTCCGCACCGGGTCGGATATGGCTGAACTCGTCGGCCAGCAACTGCTCGTCGCTCAGCACCTCACTGATCCTGCGGGCCCGTACGGCGGGCACTCCCGCCTCGTTCAGGGCCTGTGCCGCGTCCCTGCCGGTGTGTTCGCGCAGTGCGGCGGTCAGCGCGGCGGCCGGATCGGCCGCCAGCTCCGCCTCGTCGACGTTGAGTCCTGCCGAGGCCAGGCGCCGGGCGGACACTGCCCCGGAGCTGTTCGCATGGAGGCGGATCCAGCCGTCGGAGACCGGATAGAAGCGGTCGAACGGGTCGGTGCCCCGGTGGTCCCGGCCGCCGACGGACGGCTCGGGCCGGTCGCGGTAGCGCACCAGCTCACCGGACTGGAGGAAGGTCGCCGTCCCGGCCAGTGAGGTCCAGGCGTGCTGCCCCTCACCGGTGCGCTCACGGTGGAGCAGGGACAGCACCGCGGCCAGTGCGGTCATCACCGCCGATGTGGTGTCGACGAGGGCGATGGTGTTGGCCACCGGTTCCGAGTCCCCGCCCTGACGCTTCATCATGCCGCTCATGGCCTGGACAACCATGTCCACGGCGGGTTCCGCGGCCATCGCTCCGACCTCGCCGTAGCCGGAGAGGGACACCGTGACGATCCCCGGGTTCACCGAGCTCAGCGTCGGATGGTCCACGCCGAGCCGGGCGGCGACACCGGGCCGCGAGGAGTTGACCACCACATCGCTCACCGCGGCGAGCCGGTGGAACGCCGACTTCCCCGCGGGCTTGCTCAGATCGAGGGCGAGGCTGCGCATGCCCCGGTTGTAGGTGAACGCCTTGGAGCGGAAGGGGTCGCCCTGGATCGGCTCGACCTTGATCACATCGGCGCCCAGTTCGGCCAGCAGATGTCCGGCGTACGGCCCTGCCACGAAGGTGCCCATGTTCAGGACGCGGAGCCCGGACAGCGGCCCGGCCACGAGCCGGGGCCATCCCCGGGTGTCCGCCGGGCGCGGGGCACGGGCGCGCACCTCGTCCTGGTGCCCGCCGAGTGCCGGTGCCGGACCCGCGACAGCCCCGGGGGAACGGGTGAGCCGCAGTGGTACGCCCGGCATGGTGACGGTACCGCGCTCGGGGTCGGTCACCTCCTCGCGCATCCCGATCGCCTGTATCTGCTCCTGATCCAGCCACTGCGAGGGATCGTCGAGGGGTCCGCAGGGGATGCCGAGAGATCCGAAGATCTTCAGCCACTCGTCGCGGTCCCGGGTGAGAAATGCCTCGCTGATCCGCCGGGTGGTCCGGCCGAGGTTCTCGGGCGCGAGCAGGCGCGGCATGCCGCCCTCCCTCTCGTCGAGCATCTCCCCGAGGCCGATCGCACGGATCAGCGCTGTCTCGAACTTCACCCCGAGTCCGCCGCAGCCGAGCCATTCGCCGTCGCCGGCCCGGTGTCTGGTGTACGTGGGGTGGCGGCCCGCCGGCCCGACCGCCGTACTAGGGTCGGGCACCCCCGCGTTCACGGTGAGGAGGCTCACCGCCGCCTGCATGACCGCGTTCAGGCCGGTGACCGTCACCCGCTGTCCGGTACCCGAGCGTTCGCGCTCCAGCAGCGCGGCGGCGGTGCAGGTCATGGCCCACAGGCCCTGCACATACAGGAACTGGGGCAGTACGGACTCCACCGGCCCGCCGTCGTAGCAGGACTGGCGCCACGCCACTCCGCTCGCGGCGGCGAGCAGACCGTGCGACTCTTCCCCGCCGGTCCAGGGCGTTTCGCCTCCGGTGGCGTACGGGGGGACCTCGACGATCACCAGCCCCGGGTTGGTTCGGCGCAGCCGGTCCGGGTCGAGTCCGTGAGCACGCAGGACTCCGGCGTCCCTGACCACGCACACATCCGCGCCGCCGAGCAGCGCTTCCAGCCGGGAGCACTGCTCCGGTACGGCCGGGTCCACGACCATGCTCTTCTTGCCCCGGTTCCAGACGGCGAATCCGGGCAGGGAACGCGCCGGATCGCCCTCGGGCGGTTCGACCTTGACGACCTCCGCGCCGAAGTCGGCGAGGAACATGCCGACGACCGGTCCGGCGATCCCGGTGGAGAGGTCGACGACCTGGATGTCACGCAGCACCGTCATGGGTACGTCACCTCGCCTGCTGGTCGCGGTTGAGCTGTGCGGCGAAGGCGCTCGGCGGCAGCCCGTCCGCGACCCGGCGGAAGTTGTCCTCCATGAGATCGCCGAGCTGTCCCGGATCCCATGCCCGGGTGGTGTTGAGCTGCCGGATGACCTCCGGGTTGCTGTAGAGGCCGACCTGGTAGCCGCGGGCGCCCAGGGTGCGGCCGGTGAGCCAGGCGGAGCGCTCGCTCGCCAGGTACACGGCCAGGGGTGCGATGTTGTCCGGCGAGCGGTCGGGAGCGTCCTCGTTCCCGGGCTTGCTGACGCGCTTGTCGTCCGGGACGGTGGCGGTCATCCGGGTCGCCGCACCCGGGGCGATGGCGTTGGCGGTGACGCCGTACTTGGCGAGGCCCTGGGCCAGGGAGTAGGTGAGTCCGACGATGCCCATCTTGGCCGCGGCGTAGTTGGGCTGCCCCGGTGAGCCTTCCAGACCGGATACGGAGGCGAAGTTGATGATCCGGTAGTTGCCTTCAGGGTTTCGCTGCTCACGGAAGTAGCGCGCTGCCGGGCGGACCGTCGAGTAGTGGCCCTTGAGGTGCACCCGGATGACGGCGTCCCAGTCCTCCTCGCCGAGGTTGAAGATCATGCGGTCGCGCACGATGCCGGCCGAGTTCACCAGGACATCGAGTCTGCCGAACTCCTCGACCGCGGTGGCCACCAGACGTTCACCGGTGGCCACGTCCCCGATGTCGCCCCCGTCGGCGACCGCGCTGCCCCCGGCCTCGCGGATCCCGGCCGCGACTTCTTCCGCCGGGCCCTTGTCCCCGCCGACGCCGTCGGGCGATGTGCCCAGGTCGTTGATGACGACGGCGGCTCCCTCCGCGGCGAATCGCCGGGCGATCGACTCACCGATTCCCCGGCCGCCGCCGGTCACCACCGCCACTCGCCCATCAAGCCAGCCCATGCCTCGACTCCTCTGTTGCAGTGCTCCGACAGCAGTGAAAGTTAATACGGACGCTATCCGTCTGTAAAGGGTTCGGGCCCTCCTTCGGGGCATTTGCAGACGAATATTGTCCGCATCAACCCCGCCTGACCGGCGGGCCCGGCGGCGAGCATGCGATCGGATGCCGAAACCCCCGCAGTCCGCGCGGACATGCCGGCGTCCGCGCCCCTGGGGATCACCCGGGACGCGGACGTGAGCACGGAGGTACGACTGAGCGTCGGGTCGAGCGTCGCCCGCGGCGGCTCCCGCGGCCGGGACCGGTCGGACCGGGCTTCGGGGCTGGCTTCGGACCGGGCTTCGGACCGGGCTTCGGGGCGGGAGATCTCGCCGCCCAGCGGGCAACGGGT
>NZ_JBSGUP010000426.1:0-7149 GCF_053607985.1 Streptomyces sp. NPDC055078 | reverse complement strand
CTCCCGGGCGGCGGACGGGTTGACTTACGGACTCCAGATCCGGCCCGGCTTCAAGGGGCAGCGACCGTGAAGTAGCAGGGCTCGTCAGCAGGTTGAGAACCAACGATGACAAACAAGGTGTAATCTTTCATAACCACTGATTTCACCCCGCCACTGCGGGACCCTCCCCACGGCTCGGCTCCCGCATCGTCGAGCCGGCCGGCCGAAGGGGGTCCCGGCGGGTCGCGCCGTATCCCGAGGGCCGCGACCGCTCCTTTTCGGCCCGGATCGTCGCGACCGGATTGACGATGCCGAAACGCCCGTTCGCCCACGTGTAGAAGGTGTTCAGACCCGCGCGGTCGGTGTCGAAGGATGTGGCCCTGATCGGTTCCTCGTTGCGCTGGTCGGTGATCCTCCAGTCCTTGAAGGCGTTCACGTGCCGCACGGTGGCGCAGTCCCACGCGACGCCGATCGCTTCCAGGAAATCCAGCCAGACGATCAACGAGTACGCGTAGCGCCGCCAGGTACCCGGCTCTGCGTCCGCCATGGCGCCCTCGCGGAAGAAGAGGTTGATTCGCCAGTCCGGCCACCCCGACGGCGAAAGAATGACCGGGGTTCCGTGCTTGGCCCCATTCGCTGTCGCCCGGGAACGCATGTCCCCGAACCGGCCTATGTCAGGGTCATCAGTGACAGGAGACGGGATGGTCAGATCGTGGAAGTCGACGGTCCAGCGCTTCAGGTCGTTCACTTGCCAGCTCCGAGAAGGACATGATCAATCCGACAGGTGCCGACAGCCTAGAGAACGGGAGACGCCAACCCTCGGGGGGAGACCCCAACCCTCGGCCCTTGCGGGCCTGGGAGACCCCAACCGGACCCCGCTCACCGACCCGCCTGGGGGTACCTCCCACGCATCGGGCGTACTGCGGCCATCAGAAACGACCTCGCCCCACCGCCCGCTCAAGGGCAGCGCAGCCGCTCGGCGATCTCGTCGAGCCGGACCGCAAGCGCGAGCCGGAAGAACAGCTCGTCGTCGCGCCAGCCCTCGCCCAGGAGGCGGGTCAGCCGCTCGACGCGCTGGAGGATCGTGTTGGTGTGGAAGCCCAGCTCCCGAGCGGTCCTGGTCGGGCTCGACTGATTGCGCACGAAGGCGCGCAGGGTGGTGAGCAGGTCCGTGCCGTGCTCGTCGTCGTAGCGCCGTACCGGCCCCACCATGGTGTCGAGGTATGTGGTGAGGGCGGCGGGGTCGGGTTCGAGGACGGCCGCGTAGGGGTGGTAGTCGTCGGCCCGCGCCGCGAGGTCGCTGGCCCCCAGCGCTTGGAGCAGCCGGGCGGTCCGCCGCGCCGTCACGGCCGCTGCGGACAGGTCACCGGCCGTGGTGGCGCTCACCGACAGGACCGGGACCGACAGCGCCTCGCGCAGCTGGTCGTGGAGCCGCTGGACCGTGACGCCGGGCTGCCGGGACGACAGCGCGACCGCGACGTTGCCGCCGTAGTCGCCCACCAGCGCCCGGCTGTGGAGCAGGCCGAGCAGCGAACGGGTCGCCTGGGCCCGGTGTTCTCCCGGTACGACGAAGAGCACGAGGGTGTCAAGCTCCTTGACGGGGATGCGCAACTGCTTGGCCCGGCGCACCACGTCGCGGCGGTGGTCCGGCGAACCGTCCAGCAGATCGGCCAGCAGCTCGCCCTGGCGGCGGTGCTCCGCGTCGGAGACGGCCTGCCGCTGCATGGCCAGGAGTGTGCCGACCTGCGCACCCCGCTCGATGGTCCGCAGGTCGACGGAGCTGAGCGGGAAACCGCCCGTACCGAGCAGCACGGTGCCGAAGTAGTACGAGCCGGTCGTCAGGGCGGCCACCGCCCCGATGTCGCCGCCGTCCTCGACCAGGACGCAACGGCCCTGGTCGTGGCTGGCCCGGACGGCCTCGGCGACGGGTGACTCACGGCGCAGCGCGTCGGCCGACAGGGCGCGGCCGGCCGTCACGATCACCTCGCCGTATTCGTCGACGACGGCCACCGCGCGGTCCAGGGCCTCGGCGAGCTTCTCGGCGATCGGTGAGAAGTCGCTGTCCTCCAGCACGGAGCGGATGAGCTGCTGATGCACCGCGTTGGCGCGGTCACGCTCGACCAGGTGCTCCCTCAACCGCTCCAGGGCGCCGCGCGCCTCTTCCCGGGAGCGCTGGAGGTGCTGGAGCCGCCGCGCCGTCTGGAGCACCACCGAGGCGTGGTTGGCGAGCGCCGAGAGCAGCGCGACCTGCTCGGGGGCGAAGGCGTGCTCGTCGCGGGTCCCGACGAACAGCACCCCCAGGACGTCCTCGTCGGAGAGCAGCGGCACACCGAGGAGCGAGACCAGACCCTCGGCGGAGACCGCTTCGGACAGCGAGTCCTCGTGCCACTCGACGGAGTCGTCCTCGTAGCGCGTCACCCACTGCGCGGCCCGTGTCTCGACCACGAGGCCGGCCAGTCCGCGGCCGGGCGGCACCACCAGGCGCTGGAACGACGGGCTGACCGAGCCCGCCGTCTTGCGGACCCGCAGCGTCAGGCTGGCGGCGTCGAACTCCGAGAGATAGGTGACGTCGGAGTCCATCATGTCGTGCGCGCGCCCGACCAGCCGGGCCAGCAGCGCGTCGGCGTCGCGCTCCTCGGCCAGTTCCCGGGCGCTGGAGAACAGCGCGGTCAGCTCGTGCTCCCGTCGCCGCAGTCGTAGCTGATCGTGCCGGAGCCGGTACAGCCGCTCCGCGGTGCTTGCCGCGGAGCCGCCGGTCACGCCGAGGTCCGCGAGCGCGCCGTCCAGCCGACAGGGGGCCACCGCATGGTCCCCGGCGGCGTCCAGGACGACCGCCAGCGCCTCGGCGCGGTCGGCGGCCGTACTGCCGCCGCCTGCCTGTTCAGCTCCGCTTTCCACCGCGCCCGCTCCCTACGAATCGTCGCGCCGGCCTGTGTGCCCTGCGCACACTCAGCGTGCCGTATGACGTGCTGATGGTCCATGGCGGGGGGTTCCGCCCCGTGACTAGCGTGGCCACCGCCGAAGGGATGTGCCGCCGTGTGTCCCCTGGCCACCGCCGCTCTCACCCATCACCGCTTCCGGAGGAAGGCCATGGCATCATGACCAGCCGTCTGTCGGGTTTCAGGAATCTGTCCGTCGGCCAACGCCGTGCCCGTGCCGCCGAGGCGATGGATGTGTCCCCCGGCCTGTTCGACGCGCTCTCCCCGGAGAAGGGCCTCTCGCTCGAACAGGCCGACCACATGGCCGAGAACGTCGTCGGTGTCCTCGGACTCCCGGTCGGCATCGCGACCAACTTCGTGGTGAACGGCCGTGAGATCCTCGTCCCCATGGCGACCGAGGAGCCCTCGGTCGTCGCGGCGGCGTCGAACCTCGCCCGGATGACGCGCGACCACGGCGGTTTCACGACGTCGTCGAGCCTCCCGCTCATGCAGGCACAGGTGCAGATTCTCGACGTCGCCGACCCGGCGGGCGCGCGGCTGCGGCTGCTGTCCGCAGCCGAGGAACTGATCGCGCTCGCCAACGAACAGGACCCGGCGCTGGTCCGGTTCGGCGGCGGCGCGCGCGAGATATCCGTGCGGCTGGTGCCGAGCGGACGGCAGACCTACGTCGTGCTGCACCTCGTGGTCGACGTGCGCGACGCCATGGGCGCGAACGCGGTCAACACCATGGCCGAGGCCATCGCCCCCCGCGCGGCCGAGATCGCCCGGGGACGGACCCTTCTGCGTATCCTCACCAACAAGGCCGACCTGCGAATCACCCGCGTCTCGGCGACCTTCGACGCGGGCACGCTCGGCGGCCCCGGCGTCGTGGAGAACATGCTGGACGCGGCCGAGTTCGCCGTCGCCGACCCCTACCGCGCCGCGACCCACAACAAGGGCATCATGAACGGTGTCACCGCCGTCGTCCTGGCGACCGGCAACGACACCCGCGCCGTCGAGGCGGGCGCGCACTCCCACGCCATCGGGGCTGACGGCCGCTACACCGCGATGTCGTGCTTCGAGAAGAGCGCCGACGGTGACCTGGTCGGCACGCTGGAGCTTCCGATGCCGGTCGGACTGGTCGGAGGCGCCACCAAGGTGCACCCGGTGGCGCGGGCGAACGTACAACTGCTCGGTGTGGAGACGGCGAGTGAGCTGGCCGGGATCATCCTGGCCGTCGGCCTGGCCCAGAACACCGCGGCGGTGCGCGCGCTGGCGACCGAGGGCATCCAGCGCGGCCATATGTCGCTGCACGCGCGCAATGTGGCCGTGAGCGCGGGAGCCTCCGCCGCCGAGGTTGACACGGTCGTCGAGCGGATGGTCGGGGCCAAGTCCGTACGCGCGGACGCCGCCGACCGGATCCTGGCCGACTTGCGGGACCCGTCGTGACCCGGTCGCCGGTCTCGTTGGGACTGCCCGCCACCCACCCGTTTCCCGGCTTGCCGGGCCGGGTGACGGTCTACGAGGTCGGCGCTCGCGACGGGCTCCAGGCCGAGAGGGCCCAGGTTCCCACGGACGCCAAGGTCCGGATGATCCGCGACCTGACCGCCGCCGGGCTGCCGGTGGTCGAGGCGACCAGTTTCGTCTCCCCGCGCTGGGTCCCGCAGTTGGCGGACGCCGCCGGCGTGCTCGCCGCGCTGCGGGAGGCGGGCGAGGATCTCAGCCGTCACCCGGTCCTGGTGCCCAACGCCTGCGGCCTGGACCGCGCCCTGGACGCCGGGGCGTCGGCCGTCGCGGTCTTCGTCAGCGCGACCGACACCTTCGCGCGCCGCAATCTGGCGATGGACGGCTCGGAGGCCGTCGAGGTGGCGCGGACGGTGACCCAGCGGGCCCTGGCCGCGGACATGCGGGTCCGCGGCTATGTCTCGATGGTCTTCGGCGACCCCTGGGAAGGGCCGGTCCGCCCCGAGCGGGTCGCGGGGGTCGCCCGGGCCCTCGTCGACGCCGGGTGCCACGAGGTGAGCCTCGGCGACACCATCGGCGTCGGAACACCCGGCCACGTGGGCGCCGTCCTGGAAGCGGTCGCCGAGGCGGGCGTTCCCCGCGACCGGATCGCCCTGCACTTCCACGACACCTACGGACAGGCCCTGGCGAACGTGTACGCCGGACTGCTCGCGGGGGTCACGACCTTCGACGCCTCGGTCGGCGGCATCGGCGGCTGCCCGTACGCGGGCTCCGCCACCGGCAACCTCGCGACGGAGGACCTGCTGTGGATGCTCACCGGGCTGGGCATCCAGACAGGGGTCGACCCGGACGCGGCGATGCGCGCGGGACTCCACGTCACCGCGCTTCTCGGCCGGCCATCCCCGTCACGGGTCGTCCAGGCACTGAACCGGGATGAGTACTCCAGTCGCGGTTCTCCAGCGGCCCGGTTCCGCCCGGGGGAGTCGGGGCCGGTGCCGTAGTCGCCGATGGCGATCGCGGTATCGCGTCCCCACCGCTGACGTACGGATTCACCGCAGCGCGGTCGGAGCCAGGTTGGCACCGCCTCTGCAGGGCTGCGGTGAGCCAGCGCCCGCCGCCGTGCCTCCGAGACCGGCACCGGGTTCACCAGCGGCCCGTTGCCCAGGGCGCGGTGGAAGTCGTAGAAGCTCCCGACCACGGTCAGGGCGTGGTTGATCGTCGCCGGGGAGTACCCGGCCTTGAGGTACCGCTTGCCGGTGCGCGGGTTGACGGAGCCGGGCTGTGGCGCGTCTGGCCGGGTGCGGCGGCGCTGCGGATTCGGTGCCGTGCGAAGCCATCCCACTATCACTGCCACCTCCCCTTCCGCTGCTTTGTCCCAGGTCACGTTCAAAGCCACAGGAACCGGAACCACCGCAGCAGATCGTTGGCGTAACTGCTGTTGGTTGCGTGGCTGTTGTCGTTCAGAGCGAGCAGCTGGTTGCGCAGGTGTGACGTCACACAGAACTCCTTGGGCAGTCGGACATCGCAGTGCCCAACGATCTCAAGAAGGTGCAGTTAACAGACCACCCGTGTTCCGGATGGTGAGTGGTCAGGCGGGCCGCGTCCCGGTCGGCGGCACCGGCCGTCCGACAGGACGGCTGATGCCGACACAAGGCCCTCCGGGCAGGGACGGCTGTCCGAGGAGGGGAGAGGGGCTGGCCAGCTCGGGGAGGCCGACTGGACGTCATCGGCACGGCGTCCTCCACTTCGCGTAGATGGCGGAAGCTCCGGTGCGGTCCGGAGTGCGGAAAGTCGGTCATCAGCCTTGCAGCGCTCTGGGCTCCATCGATACCGGAATTGGCGCTCACTTCTTCCCACTTCGCAGGGCTGATTGGTTCAGGGAGAGCGCTTTGAGAGTTCGCAGATCGGCATGAGACCGGCTCCCCATTTCGCTTCATTTGAAGGGAACCGCTTGACAGTGCGGCGATGTCGCACCTACGGCAGAAGGCGTGCGGGCGGACTTCAACCAGCGACGGCTCCCTGTTGGGCCGTGTGCTGTTCCTCCCCCCTGAGTAGAGCTCTGGCCCGTGCGCTGAGCCGCTGTGTGTCGGGCGGCTTGGCGTGCAGATTCCCCCGTGTCAGAGCCGCGTGCAAAGGGCAGCCCGTTCTGCCAGGGTTCGCATCCAGTGCTCCGTCATCCCATCGGCAGCAACCCGGGAGTAGCTCGGGTGTGGCAGACGTAGGTCGGGGCAGGCCAGGAGAGTTCCGTCGTCGGGAACCCGGAGCGCAGGAAGGGTTCACAAGAGGGGCTGGCCAGTCGCCAATCTCGTCAGTCGCCACCACCGACCGACGCTCGCTACCGTCCGACCATCGGAAGTGACCGGGTGGGATTTCACCGCATTTAGAAGAGTTGGCACCACGCCAGACGCGATGAGTTTGATGTTTCTCCAGGTCAGAACCGGGGCAGCGGCCTTGCCCTGCCGTTTCGGGGCCGGATAGCGTCGCGCTCAATTTTCTAAACAAGATCTTCAGATTGTGGCCGTGGCGTGAAGATACGTGGGCACCGTCGAAGAACCATGCGTGGAGTTGTCGCGGCGTCAGTTCTGCTGTTGCCGTCCGGAGTCGCTCTGGAGCAGCGTGGCGGTGTGGCGGCTGCGGCGGTCGGTGATGACGTCGAGGTGAGGGAGCCGGCTTCGAGTGTTCCGGCGGATGATGCGGGCCGGGGCAAGGAGTTCTGGCAGGACGATCCGCTGCCTGCGAAGTCGGAGGAGTTGAAGGCGTCCGAGCAGGCGGCTGCCGGCGGGAGCCG